>DASQHW010000284.1:0-5713 GCA_035631895.1 Acidimicrobiia bacterium
CATAGGCAGCCCGGCAAACCGAGAAGACATCTCATCGACCCGATCCTCGAGGAGGACGCAATGGGCGTGATGGACGGCGTGAAGGTGCTCGAGGTGGCCGAACACGGCTTCGTCCCATCGGCGGCGGCGATCCTCGCGGAATGGGGCGCAGACGTCGTGAAGGTCGAACGACCCACCGGCGACCCGCTGCGGTTGATCATGTCGATGGGCTTCGCCGCGGACACCGGCGACTTCAACTGGTTGTTCGAGCAGTTCAACCGCAACAAACGCGGCGTGGCCCTCGATCTGCGCGACGCGGACGGTCGTGCCGCGCTCGACCGGCTCATTGCGTGGGCCGACGTGTACATCACCAGCTTCCTGCCGTCGGCTCGCGCGAAGCTGCGGTTGGATCCAGAGGACATCTGGGCGGTGAACCCCCGGTGTGTGTATGCGATCGGATCGGGACAAGGCCTCGAAGGACCAGACGCCGACCTCGGCGGTTTCGATGCAGTGTCGTACTGGGCGCGGGGCGGCCTCGCACACATGCTCACGCAGAAGGGGGCGCCGTTGGTGCAGCCGCGCGGAGCGCTGGGCGATGCGCCGAGCGGCGCCTTCCTGGCCGGTGGCATCGCCGCCGCGTTGTTTCATCGGGAACGCACCGGCGAGCGGACGCTCGTCGACGTCTCACTGCTCGGTGCCGCGGTCTGGACACTTTCGAACGACCTCCTGCCGACGACGATCCTGCAGGACGAACCCAAACGGCACGTCGCGGGCAAGAGCCTGGGCAGCGTGCTGGTCGGCTCGTATCGGACCGCGGACGAACGGTGGCTCAGTCTCAACATGCTCGACCCCGAGCGACATTGGGCCCCGACGTGTCGCGCACTCGGCCTCGACGAGTTGACCGAACGGCCCGAGTACGCCACCGCCGCGCAACGCGCCGAACGTTCGCCGGAACTGCACCCGATCTTCGTCGACCGCATCGGCTCGTTGACGCTTGCCGAGCTGAAAGAACGCCTCGGCGCCCAGGACACCATCTTCTCGCCGATCGCGTCACCGGTCGAAGTCGTCAATGACCCTCAGGTGATCGCCAACGGGTATCTCGCGAGGCACCCTGACCATCCGAACGCACGTCTGGCGTCTTCGCCGATGCAGTTCGACGGGCACGGCTTGGAGGTTCGGCGGGGCGCTCCCATGGTCGGCGAGCACAGCGACGACGTCTTGCGCGAGGTCGGCATGGGCGACGAGGAGATCGCGCGTCTGCGGGAAAAGGGCACGTTGGTATGAGATCGCCGGTTCCGCAACCGCGGGTCATATGGGGCGTCGGCCTCAACTATCGCGACCATGCCAAGGAGACTGGTCGACCGTTGCCCGAGACGCCGACGCTCTTCATGAAGTCGCCGGGCAGCGTGATCGGCCCGGGCCAGCCCATTGTCGTGCCGCCGCATGTGACGCAACCCGACTACGAGGGTGAGCTTGCCGTCGTCATCGGCCGCCGGGTGCGCGACGTGCCGGTGGACGACGCGCTCAGCGTCGTCGCCGGAGTGACCGTCGGCCACGACGTCTCCGCGCGCGATCACCAGTACACGACCGGACAGTGGACGTGGTCGAAGTCGTTCGACACGTTTTGCCCGCTCGGGCCGGAAGTCGTCCCTCTGGAGGAGATCGACCTCGGGTGCCTGCCGATCGAGACACGTGTGAGCGGTGAGGTGATGCAATCGTCCAACACATCGGAGCTCGTGTTCTCGGTGCCCGAGCTGATCGCGTGGATCAGCCGGGGATGCACGCTGCAACCGGGCGACGTGATCCTCACGGGGACCCCCGCCGGCGTCGGTGCCGCCCGTACACCGCCGCGCTGGCTGCTCGACGGCGATGTGGTGGAGATCACGATCGGCGGCGTCGGCACCTTGCGCAACCCGGTGGTTCGGGCATGACGTCGAGTGCCCACCCGGCTCATGTTGCCGCAGGCAGAAGGGGACATAGGGTGGACCGGTGACCGTGCGATGGAACGCGCACCCGTCGCTGCACCGGCCGGCGATGATCGCTGCATTCTCCGGATGGAACGATGCCGCCGACGCCGCGACCGATGCCGTGCGATGGCTCGCACGTGCCGCGAGCGCGCGCCCCTTCGCGTCGCTCGATGCCGAGGAGTACGTCGACTTCCAGGCCGCACGGCCCACGGTCGAGCTCGTCGACGGTGTCGTGCGTTCGGTGGTGTGGCCGTCGCTCGATTTCTCGGCAGGTTCGTTGCCCCGAGGGGGTCGCGACCTCGTGTTGATGATCGGAGTGGAACCGAACCTTCGCTGGCGAGCCTTCTGCGACGACGTGGTGGCGGTCGCACGCACGACCGGTTGCGAGATCGTCGTGACACTCGGCGCGCTCCTGGGGGACACGCCTCACTCGCGGCCGATCCAGTGCACGGGTTCGGCGACCGACGAAGTGCTCGCGGCGCGGCTCGGGATGCATCGTTCACGGTACGAGGGGCCGACCGGCATCGTCGGCGTGCTCCACGACGCCGTTCGTCGAGCCGCGTTCCCGTCGGCATCGATCTGGGCGCCGGTACCTCATTACGTCGCGACGCCGCCGAACCCCAAAGGGACACGCGCGCTCGTCGAGAAGCTCGGTCAGCTCCTCGACCTCGGGCTCGACCTCACCGATCTCGACATCGCGTCCAGCGCGTGGGAGCGCTCCGTCTCGGAGGTCGTCGCGGGCGACACCGATGTGAGCTCGTATGTCGAACGCCTGGAAGCGCGCTTCGACGCGTCAGCCAACGAGCCGTGGCCCGACGACACGGACGTGGTGGAAGCAGACCTCGAAGCCGGAGACGACGACTGGTTCGACGAGGAGGATCTTCCGTCGGGCGAGTCACTCGCCGAAGACTTCGAGCGCTACCTCCGCGACCAGGGCGACGACTGAAGCCGTCAGCGCGGCCGTCAGCTCAGCAGGTCTCGCGCGAGCGCTTCCCACAGGCGGGTCGACATGACGAGCGACTCGATGTCGACGCGTTCGTCGTTGCCGTGGAACATCGACGCGTAGTCGTCGAACGACAGCTTGCGGCTGAACAACCCGAAGCCGTACGCGATCGAGCCGGCCCGCCGGAAGAACCGGGCATCGGTTGCGCCCACGGTGAGGAACGGCACCAGCGCGGAGCCTTCCACGAGACGCGACGACACGCGACCCATCGCGTCCCACAGCGGCGTATCCGCCGGGGACGACGTCGAGATGTTCTCGTCGAAGGGCGTGATCTCGACATGCGGCGCGAGTTCGCCGAGCGCGTCGGCGAGCATCTTCTCGATGTCCCTGCCGCCCTGACCGGGCAGCGTCCGGATGTCGACCTCGATTTCCACACGGTCGGGAATGACGTTCGTCTTGGTGCCGCCGTGGATGATCGTCGGCGCGAACGTGGTGTGTGTGCACGCATGCGCTTGTCGCGCCAAGCCCACGGGCAGCTCTTCGCAGAAGTCGTGCAGCGTGTCCGCGTCGAGCAGCCGCGCGTTCCAATCGCGCCCGAAGTCGACGCCCTCGATGAACCGTCGCCAGGTGTCATGGATCACCGTCGGCGGCCGGTACTCGGCGAGACGGCGCACGATCTCCGCAGCGGTCACGAGCGCGTTGTCGGTACGGAACGGCTGCGAAGCATGGCCCGGTGTGCCCCGCACGGTGATCCGGCACCAGTACGAGCCCTTCTCGCCGACGATCACCGGGAGACGGGGCCCGCGAGGCGACGGCATCTGGAATCCGCCGGCTTCGGTGATGACGTAGTCGGCGCGCACTGCATCCTGCTCGTGGTCGAGCAGGTGCTCGGCACCCCACGTGCCCAAGTTCTCCTCGTCCGCAACCGCGAGATACACCAACGAGCCACGGGGCCGGAACCCGGAACGCGCCAGCGAGCGGAAGGCGACCGCCATCGTCGCGGTGAGGTTCAGCATGTCGACGGCGCCGCGTCCCCACACTTCGCCGTCGACGACCTCGGCGCCGAACGGATCGCGCTGCCAACCGGCCGGGTTCACGGGCACGACGTCGGTGTGTCCCATCAACAGCAGCGTCGGTGCGTGCGGGTCGGTGCCTTCGATGCGTGCAACGAGGTTCTCGCGTCCGGGTTGTGCGGTGAATCGTTCCAGATCGAGACCTGTGTCGCCGAGGTACTGCGCGAGCACGTCACTGCTGCGCGATTCGAATCCCGACTCGGGCGTGCCGTCGTTCACGCATTCGTTGCGGATGAGATGGGTCAGGAGGTCGACCGACTGGTCCGCGATGTCGGGATCGGTGAACGTCATGCCGACGCGGCATCCGCTGCGGGCGCCATGCGGTACATCAACATGCCGCGCTCCTCCCAACGTTCCGCCTCGCCCGCGTGCACCAGGTGCTCGAGATGGGCGAACGTCTCGCTTTCCGCCATGGTGCCCCAGTGCCGCTTGGGAAACACCTCGTGCGAGAGTGCCGTCACGGTCGCGGGACCGAGGGCGAGGCCCGCGTCGCGCAAGAGCTCCATGCGCTCGGCATGGTGCTCCTTTATGGCCTTGACGCGGGCCGGAACGTCGGTGAACGGGTGGCCGTGCGCCGGCAAGCCGAGCTTCACACCCGGGAGCTGACCCACCAGATCGAGCGTCGCGAGATACGACTTCAGCGAGTCCGCCTTGCGCACACCGGAGACATGCGGGGTGATCGACGGCAGCACGTGGTCGCCCGTGAGCAACGTGCCGCGCTCGGGATCCCACAGGCACAGGTGGTCGACGGTGTGGCCCGGCGTGTGCACCACGAACCACTCACGGCCGCCGAGCCGCAATCGCTCACCGTGGTGCACGCGGTCGGTCGGCTCGGGCGGCGAGAACAACAGCCGCATCGCCTTGATCATGACGCGACGCTTCAGCGGTGGTCCCTGATTGATCGTGCCCCACGGTGTGCGCGTGCCCCACGGGCTCGCGGTCGCTTCGGTCTCGTCGGTGTCGTCGGTGACGACGTCTGCCTCGTTGATCGTCGGGAGCTCGTCGGGCGGCACGTCGACCGCCTGCGCGTACTCAGACGCTTCGATCTCGAGGCGGCGCGCCTCGCCCTCACTGAGCGCACGCTGCGGGGTCGGGCCCTTGACGGTCCATGTCGAGAACGCGTGGTGGGTGATGAGCTTCGCGCCCGTCTCGCGCGCGATGCGGCCTGCGCCCCCGAAATGATCCGGGTGCGAGTGCGTCACCACGACGGTGTGCACGTCCTTCAAACGGAAATCTGCAGCCGCGAGACGCTGCTTCAGTGCCTTCCAGGACTGTGGGCCGGGCAGCCCCGGGTCGATGACGGTGAGACCACGGTCGTCGACGAGGCCGTACATGTTGACGTGGCCGAGCCCCGGCATCCAGATCGGAAGCTGCATGCGCAGCACACCGGGCACGACTTCGGTGACCTCGCTCGACGCGGGCTCCTGTTCCTGTCTCGGTTTTCTCGTCGCCCGGGGCTCCGTGTCGGTCACGAGCCGCAGGGTACTTGGCGAGTCCGACCTAGGAATATGCCATCGGTGCAAACTTCGTCCACGGGCGATTCTGCTCGGCCACCGCGCCGCACCCGAGGACGAGCTCCTCGTCGTGGCGGCGCGTGACGGCCTGCAATCCCACGGGGAGTCCGTCCGGTGCATTGCCCACCGGGATGCTGACGCCGGGCATGCCCGAGATGTTGAAGGGCGCGGTGTAGGGCACGGATCCCATGCCACCGACCCGCTCGCCGGCGATCTCGAACGGCGGCGGTCCCTCGG
>DASQHW010000285.1:0-1615 GCA_035631895.1 Acidimicrobiia bacterium
GTTCGCGCACCAGGTCGCGGGCATCGACGCGATGCGCGCGGGGCGCAGCGTCGTGATCGCGACGGGCACCGCCTCGGGCAAGTCCGCGTGCTACCAGGTGCCGATCATCTCTTCGGTCGTGGAAGGTCGTCGTGACACCGCGTTGCTCGTGTATCCGACCAAGGCGCTCGCGCAGGACCAGCTGCGCGCAATGCGTTCGTGGTTGGTCCCGGGCCTTCGCGCGGTCACATATGACGGCGACACGGCATCGGACGAGCGCACGTGGGCACGCAAGAACGCCAACGTCGTGCTCACGAACCCCGAGATGCTGCACATGGGCATCCTCCCGTCGCACAAGCGGTGGGCGACGTTCCTGATGCGACTGCGTTTCGTCGTCGTCGACGAGCTGCACACCTTGCGTGGGATCTTCGGGAGTCATGTCGCGCACGTGTTGCGCCGCCTGCGCCGTGTGTGCGAGCACTACAACGCCGATCCCACGTTCTGTTTCGCGAGCGCCACGATCGGCAACCCCGGAGAGCTGGCCTCCGCGCTGTGCGGCCTGCCGGTCGAGCAGATCGACGAAGACACCTCTCCGCGCGCCGAGCGGGTGCTCGCCTGCTGGCAGCGTCCTCTGCTCGACACGCACTCGGGCGCGAGAGCATCGGCGAACGTCGAAACCGCGGAACTGCTGACGCGCTTCGCGCGTGCCGGCCACCAGACGCTCGCGTTCACGCGGAGCCGCCGCGGCGCCGAGGTCGTGGCCCAGTACGCCCGCCGGCGGCTCGCCGACGTCACGCCCGACCTCGCCGACCGGGTCGCGGCGTACCGGGCGGGCTATCTGCCGGAGGAACGACGCGCGCTCGAAGCCGACATCTCGAACGGGCGCCTCCTCGCCATCGCGGCGACGAACGCGCTCGAGCTGGGTATCGACGTCGGCGGTCTGGATGCGGTGATCCTCAACGGCTTTCCCGGCACCCTCGCGTCGATGTGGCAACAGGCGGGTCGCGCCGGTCGTACCGGCCGGCGATCGGCGGCGGTGTTGGTCGCCGGCGACGACCAGCTGGACCAGTGGTACGCCGCCCACCCTCACGAGCTGACACGGCGGGCGCCCGAGCGTGCGGTGGTCAATCCGCAGAACCCGTACGTCCTGCGCGCGCAGATCGCGTGCGCCGCGCACGAGCTGCCGCTCAGGCCGGAGGACGAGCGATGGTTCGGCCCGGGCCTCGACGACGCCGTCCTCGATCTCGTGCACGCCGATCTGCTCACGCCGCGCGGCGGGAGGCTGTACTGGTCGGGCGAGCGGTCGCCTGCGCGCGACGTCGGACTCCGCACCGGTTCGTCGATCGAGTACCGGCTGATCGACGCCGACGAGCAACGATTGATCGGCACGGTCGACGACGCCCGAGTGTTCTCGGTCGTCCATCCCGGCGCCGTCTATCTGCACCAGGGACGGCAATACCGCGTCGAGCGACTGGACACCGTCGAGCACGTCGCCCTGCTCGAGCCGTACGACACCGACGAGTACACGCAGGCGAGGACCGAGACCGACATTGCCATCGTCGAAGAGGAGCGATTCGCCGCGCTCGGCGAAGCGATCGTTCACCTCGGCGCGGTCGAGGTGCGGAACAAGGTCGTC
>DASQHW010000286.1:0-7957 GCA_035631895.1 Acidimicrobiia bacterium
ACGACGACGACGCCGAGCAGGAGCTGGCCGAGCGCGACGTCGAGCGCATGGGCGCGGCGCTGGCCGCGCTCGACGACGATGCGCTGCGTCACGCGCTCGGTGGCATCAGTGAGAAGTCGCGGGGCGAGATCGCCGGCCAGCTCAACCTGCCGAGGGCGACCATGCACCTCGGCGACGCGCTGATCCCGCTCGTGCGCCGCAAGCTGCGGGTCGCCAATCCGGAGCGCCAGCTGCAGGTGACGTTCGCGCTCGTCGAGCGTGTGAACGACGCGACGGTCGCGGCACTCGGCGACCGCGCCGACGACCCGAGCCGCGACGACCTGCTCGAGGTGCTCCCGGCCATCATCGAGCAGCACGGAACACCCTTGGTGACGGCGCTGCTCGCCGGGTATGCGGCGAGCGACGCCGACTGCCGGCCGGTCATGAGAGAGCTGCTCGAGACCGACGAACGGTTCGTGATCGGTGAGCCGGTCGCCGTCGAGGAGCCGGCGAGCGCAGGTGTGACGAACGCGCCCGCCGTCGACGAGGCCGAGCTGGCAGCCAAGCGGGAGCAGCGCCGCGCGGCGAAGGATGCCAAGCGCGCAGCCGAGGCCCGCGAGCGCGAAGCCCGCGCGACCGCGGAGGAGAAGCGGCGGGCGGCCGTGCACCAGTCCAAGCGCAAGAGCCGGTAGGGGACGCGATGCTCGACGTCGTGATCCGCGGCGGTCGCGTGGTCGACGGTACCGGCGCGCCTGCGCGGCAGGCAGACGTCGGCATTCGCGACGGACGCGTCGTCGAGATCGGCAAGGTGACCGGCGAAGCGGCCGAGACGGTAGACGCGGACGGGCTGGTGGTCGCGCCCGGCTTCGTCGACCCGCACACCCACTACGACGCACAGCTGTTCTGGGACCCGGCGGCGACACCGTCGAACCTGCACGGCGTCACCAGCATGGTCGCGGGGAACTGCGGCTTCACGCTCGCGCCGTTGCAGGCAGAGGACGCCGACTATCTGCGCCGCATGATGGCCAAGGTCGAAGGCATGCCCCTGCCCGCGCTCGAAGCAGGCGTCCCCTGGTCGTGGCGCTCGTTCGCCGACTATCTCGGCGCGCTCGACGGGCGCGTGGGGCTGAACGTTGGATTCCTCGTCGGCCACTGCGCGATCCGGCGCAATGTGATGGGCGCCGACGCGGTCGGCAAGGTTGCGAGCGACGAACAGCTCGACGCGATGGTGCGCCTCCTGCACGAGTCGGTCGCGGCGGGAGGGCTCGGCTTGTCGACGACGCTGTCGTTCACGCACTCCGACGGTGACGGTCAGCCCGTCGCGTCCCGCTGGGCCTCGAACGACGAAGTGCTCGCACTGTGCCGGGCCGTCGGCGACCACGAAGGCACCACCCTGGAGTACGTGACCAGCGGGTGCCTGCGCGGCTTCAGCGACGAGGAAGTCGAGCAGATGGCCGACATGACGCTCGCGGGCCGGCGCGCCGTGAACTGGAATGTGTTGACGATCGACTCGCGTGAACCGCAGCGCTACCACGACCAGGTGGCGGCGTGCGAGCACGCTCGGTCTCGAGGCGGCACGGCGATCGCGCTGACGATGCCGACGCTCGTCGAGATGAACATGTCGTTCCGCAACTACTGCGCGTTGTTCATGCTGCCCGGATGGTCCGAGATCATGAACCTGCCGGTGCCGGAACGCATCGCCAAGCTGCAGGACCCGACCGTGCGCCAGTGGATGAACGAGCGCGCGCACTCGCCGGAAGCCGGCGTGTTCTCACGCCTCGCGTCCTGGGGCCGCTACCAGATCGGCGACACGTATTCGACCGCCAACGAGGGGCTCAAGGGGCGCGTCGTCTCGGAGATCGCCGAGCGCGCGAACCGCGGCACGTTCGACACGCTCCTCGACATCGTCATCAACGACGAGTTGCGCACGATTCTCTGGCCGCTGCCGTCGGACAACGACCTGAAGTCGTGGCAGATGCGCGCCGAGGCATGGAACCATCCGCTCGTGCTCATCGGTGGCTCGGATGCAGGCGCCCACCTCGACCGCATGTGTGGCGCGCCGTACACGACGTCGTTCCTGGCGGACACGCTGCGCGGCCGGCAGCTCGTGTCCCTCGAGCGTTGCGTCCAGCTGATGACGCAGGCACCCGCGCAGCTGTTCGGTCTGCGGGAGCGGGGCGAGCTGCGCGAGGGCTTCCATGCCGATGTCGTGGTGTTCGATCCCGAGAAGGTCGCAACCGGGGAGGTCCAGCTGCTCGCCGACCTTCCCGGCGGATCGGCGCGTCTCTACGCCGACGCGATCGGCGTGCACCGCGTGATGGTGAACGGCACGACCATCGTGACCGACGGCAAGGAGACGGGCGCGCGGCCGGGCACGGTGCTCCGCAGCGGCCGCGACACCTACACGGTGCCGATCCCCGCCGACACGTGACCCGTGCGTTTGCAACGGAACGATCCGTGACGGGTCCTTCCGTTGCAAACAAGGAGATCAGCTGAATGCCGGGATGACGTGCCGCCCCATGAGGTCGATCGTCTGCATCACCTGCTCGTGCCCGATCTTGTACGGGTTCACGAGACAGAGCAGCAGGTCCACACCGGCGGCCTCGTACCGCTTGCACGATTCGATGCACTGGTCGGGCGTGCCCAGCACGCACGCGCCGCTGTCGACCAGGTACTCCAGCGACAGCAGGTCGAGTGACCCGTCGTCGGAGTGCGCCTTCATGTCGGCGGCATAGTCGTAGTTGCCGAGCGCCTGCTTCCGTTCGGCCATCCATTCCGCAACCTGTGCGATCTGGCGTGCACCGACCTTCGGGTACCACTCGAACGACTCGCGGGCGACGTCGCGTGCCTCTTGCTCGGTCGGCGCGCACACCGCCATCGTGAAGGTCGCGGCCTGGTTGTTGACGACCTTGCCGATCGGCGCCGTGCACCGTCCGACCGCGGCGCGATAGATGTCGATCTTCTTCTTGACGTCCTCGGGTGAGACACCGACCGCGAACGAGCACAGGCCCAGGCCGAGCTCGCCCACCTGCGCGTGACCGTCGTCGCTCGTCGTCGCGCCCCAGATCGGAGGGTGCGGCTGTTGCAGCGGCTTCGGCTGCACGCGACGGTCGGGCAGCGACCAGTGCGTGCCTTCGAACGAGTACCGGTCGTTCGTCCAGCAACCGACGACGTGCTCGATGGCCTCGCGCCACATCTCTCGTGTGTCCTTCGGGTCGACCCCGAAGCCCTCGAGCTCGATGCGCGTCGCCGATCGGCCGGTGCCGAAGTCGACGCGGCCGTCGCTCAGCAGGTCGAGCACTGCGACGGACTCCGCGGTGCGCACGGGATGGTTGTAGGGCTTCGGCATGAGCCGCACCCCGTACCCGAGCCGCATTCTCGACGTGCGGCTCGCGATCGCTCCGTACAGCACCTCGGGGTTCGAGCAGTGCGAGTACTCCTCGAGGAAGTGGTGCTCGACGGTCCAGAACGCATGGAAGCCGGCGGCCTCACCTGCGATCGCCTGCTCGAGCGTGTGCTTGTACGCGAGGTACTCGCTGTTTGGCCCCCAGGGACGCGCCACCGGGATCTCGTAGAACAATGCGAATTTCATGTCGCGCAAACTAGCGTCTGCGCTGTGACGGCTGACGAGAGGCGCGAGCGCTCGTCGCCGGATGTCGCGCCTCGCACGTGGCGGGAGCCCGCGCGGGAGCTGACGGTGATCGGGCGCCCCGACGTGCTCGTCGTCGGCGCCGGGAGCGCGGGCATCGCTGCGGCGGTCGCAGCCGCGCGCCGCGGCGCGGACGTGTGGCTCGTCGAGCGGTACGGCTTCGTCGGCGGTCTCGCGACGTTCGGTCTCATCAACCTGCTGCTCACGCTCGATGACGGGTGCGGCACCCAAGTCGTCGCGGGTCTGTGCCAGGAGATGGTCGACCGGTTGAACGCGAGCGGCGACGCGCGCTTTCCGCCGAGGGAACAATGGGGCTCGACCAACCCGGCCGACGTCGAACGCTGGCGTACGTGGGGCCTGATCTGGGGCGCGCCGCCCGACGTCGTGCGCTATTCGGTCGCGTTCGATCCGGAAGCGTTCTGCGATGTCTCCTTCGACGCGTTGCGCGACGCGGGCGTGCGCATTCGCATGCATTCCTGGTGCGCGCACGCGTACACGATCGACGGTTCGATCGGCGCGGTCGTGCTCGAATCGAAGCGCGGGCGGCAAGTCGTGCAGCCGCGCGTCGTGATCGACGCGTCCGGTGACGGCGACGTCATGGTTGCAGCCGGCGCGTCGGCCGAAACGGTTGCGATCCCGCCGTGGTTGTGGTTCCGCGTCGGCGGGATCCACGATGACATCGATGATGGCGAGGACATCGGCTTCCGGACGACCGCCGCGGGGCGCCGGCTCGTCCCCTGGGGCCCGCTCCCCCGGCGGGTCGACGCGACGGACCCCGACGATCTGACCGCCGCCGAGCTGGAATGCCGGGACGAGGCGCGAGCCGAGGTGGCGCGCATCCGCGAGCGCCACCCGGGTGCGTGGCTGGACGACATCGCGAAGATGATCGGCATCACCGAGAGCCGCAGGCTCGTCGGCGACTACGTGCTCGAGAAGTCCGACGGCGACCACCGCTTCGCCGACGCGATCGCCCGGACGGGACACTGGACGAAACGAGAGGTCGTCTACGACATTCCGTACCGTTGCCTCACGACCGCCCGTGTCTCCAACCTGCTCGTCACGGGACGCTGCATCTCGACGAGCCGCTACGTGCACCAGGCGACGAAGGAGATCCCTGCGGCGATGGCGACCGGCGAAGCCGCGGGCGCAGCCGCGGTGCATGCGCTCGCGCACGGCGGCAGAGTGCACGCGGTGGACGTCGACGCGCTCCGACGCGATCTCGCAGGGGCCGGCGCCATCGTCTGACGGCGCGGCGCCCGGGTGCAGCAGTCAGCCGCGCCGGTCCTGCAGGAACGGGTATTCGGCGCGCACGGATCGCACGCGTTCGGGGTCCACGTCGGCAGTCACGATCCCTTCGCCGTCACCCACCTGTGCACAGACCTCGCCGAAAGGGTCGATGATCATGGAGTCGCCGGAATACGTGAGACGGCCGCCCTGTCCCACCCGGTTGACGCCGACGACGTAGGCCTGGTTCTCGATCGCTCGCGCCCGCAACAACGTCATCCAGTGATCGCGTCGTGCGGCCGGCCAGTTGGAGGGCAGCACGTAACAATCGGTGTCGCGCGCCCGCGTCCAGAACTCGTCGGCGAAACGGAGGTCGTAGCACACGAAGAACGTGCAGCGGACTCCTTCGACGTCGACGGTGAGGAAGCGATCCCCCGCCGCGTAGTGCTCGTGTTCGTGCCCGTAGCTGAACGGGTGGATCTTGGCGTAACGGTGCGCGGTGCCGTCGGGCGCCGCGAGCACGAGCTGGTTGTACGGCAGCGCGTTGCCGTCGACGCGCTCGGGGAGCGAGCCGCACACCCAGACGCCGTGCGTGCGTGCCTGTTCGACGAGGAATCGCGCGCTCGGGCCGTCCGCCGATTCTGCGATGCGTTCGGTCTTCATCGAGAAGCCGGTGGAGTACATCTCGCTGCACACGACGAGTCGCGCCCCTTGCGCGGCGGCGTCTGCAATCATCGGCTCCAGACGCGCGAAGTTGGCGGCAGCGTCCTCCCACACGATGTCGTGCTGGATCCCCGCGACGATCATGTCGCGTGCAACGCCTTCAACCGGGTGCATGCCTCGTCGAGCACGTCGGGCTGCTTGCAACACGCGAACCGCACCAGCGGCGCGCCGGCCTCCACGTCGTCGTAGAACACCATGTTCGGGACCGCCACCACGCCGCACCGCTCGGGGAGTGCCCGGCAGAACGCCAGACCGTCGTGCTCGCCGAACGGGCGGATGTCGGCGGTGACGAAATACGTGCCCTGCGGGCGGAACACATCGAAGCCCGCGTCGGCCAGCCCTGCGCACAGACGATCGCGCTTGTCGCGCATGCCCGCGGTGAACGCTGCGAAGTAGTCGTCGCCGAGCCCGAGCCCGACCGCGATCGCGTGCTGGAAGGGGCCGCCGCTCACGTAGGTGAGGAACTGCTTGGCCGTCTTGACCGCGGTCACGAGCTCGGGAGGGGCGCAGAGCCACCCGACCTTCCACCCGGTGAACGAGAAGGTCTTCCCGCCCGAGGAGATCGTGATCGTGCGGTCGCGCATCCCCGGAAGCGTCGCGATCGGCACGTGTGAGCCCTCGAACACCAGATGCTCGTAGACCTCGTCGGTCACGACGAGAAGGTCGTGCTCCCGCGCGACCTCGGCGACGAGCTGCAGCTCCTCGCGGTCGAAGACCTTGCCCGTCGGGTTGTGGGGCGAGTTCAGCAGGATGAGCTTCGTGCGCGGCGTGATCGCGGCTCGTAGCTCATCGGGATCGAAGGCGTAGTGCGGCGGCCGCAGCGTGACGACGCGCCGGCGCGCGCCTGCCATGGCGATGCACGCGGCATAGGAGTCGTAGTAGGGCTCGAACGTCACCACCTCGTCGCCCGGCTCACACAACGCGAGCAGCGACGCCGCGATCGCCTCGGTCGCGCCCGTCGTGACGAGCACTTCGGTGTCGGCGTCGAAGTCGAGGCCGTAGAACCGTTGCTGGTGCGCACGGATCGCATGGCGCAGTTCCGGGACGCCGATACCGGGCGCGTACTGGTTCTGCCCCGCTGCGATCGCGTCCATCGCGGCCTGCTTCACGACATCGGGCCCGTCGGCATCGGGGAAGCCCTGCCCGAGGTTGATCGAACCGGTCGCAACCGCGAGCGCCGACATCTCCGCGAAGATCGTCGTCCCGAACGGCCGCAACCGCTCGACGAGATACCGGTTCACGCCCGATACCTTACGAACATGCGTGACGAGCATGCGCGGCAGGCGGCCCTATAAGGGCGCCGGGCCACACATGTTCGTCGGACACACGCCGAACCGGCCACAGCACGACGAGCGGCGCGACGACGGTGACGGCGAGCGACACGACGAGCGCGACCTTCTCCGTGCCGGCCATCGGCATCGAGAGGTGCCGCAGGTGGTACACGAGATGCGGCACGCTGTAGGCGAGCCACGAGAGTGCGGCCAGACGTGCGACCGCCATCGTGCCGATCACGAGCGCGCCGGCGGTGAGGACGAGCAGCGCAAGGTTGAGCGCGCCGACATCGCGGACGAGGTGCTCGTTGTAGCGGCCGTCCATCGCCACCCAGCCCCGCCCCAGGGGAAAGTCGTCGTAGAAGGAACGCGGGAAGAACGCCGCTTGTACGCCGACGCCCAGCGCGCTGAATGCGAGCACCCAGAGCATGAGCCGCACACGGCCCGCCAGCGCGCGCGGCGCACCGAGCGCGTGCGCGAGCTTCGCAAAGCCCTCCCGTACGCTCGGCGACGCGGGGCGCCATCCGGTTGCCTCACGGAAACGCCGGTTCGAGACGCGTTGCGACGCGGTGAGGTAGCCCGCGATCTTGGGCTTCATCCACGCGGGTGCCCGCCACAAATGCCGACGGCCGACCGCCGCCGCCAGCGCGCGATCCTGCTCGGAGCGGGTGAGTGGCTCGTCGTCGACGACGTCGTACACGCCGGCCGGCGCGTCGAGTGCGGCGACCACGGCGGATGCCACGTCGTCGGCGTCGATCATCGGCGCGTAGCTGCTGCCGGGACCGATGTCGCCCGCCACGCCCCGGCGAGCCGCTTGGACCAGCGCGCGCGTCTGTTCGCTGTCCGGTGCGTAGAAGCGCCCGAACCGCAGCACGACGCCGCGCCCGCCATGTTCGGTGAAACGGGCGACATTCGCTTCCGCTGTCTGCATCGCCTCGGTGAACGCCGATGGTGGCCATGACGTCGATGACGCGTCCACCCATCCGTCGCCGTGCTCGCCGTACAGGAACGCCAGTGATTCCTGCACGAACACCGTCGCGCCCGCCTCGATCGCCGCGTCGACGAGGTGTCCCGATGCTTCGCGCCGGATCCTCTCGTTCTCCTGCCACGC
>DASQHW010000287.1:0-2526 GCA_035631895.1 Acidimicrobiia bacterium
AATTGCTTCGTCGGCTCGGGGGAGGCAACCGCTACACTGCTTGCTCACGCCGACGGGCCAGTGTTGTCCCGGCGGCCAGTTCCGAGACCGGTGCTGACCGCCCAGAGATCAGGACGACTCCCTATGGCCGAACGCGAGCTGCCGCCCCTGTACGACCCTCAGTTCGAGCATGACGCGTGCGGTGTCGGCTTCGTCGTGGACGTCAAGGGTCGCAGGAGCCACACGATCGTCGACCAGGCGCTGACGGCCGTCTGCTGCCTGAGCCACCGTGGCGCGGCCGGCGCGGAACCGGACACCGGCGACGGTGCGGGCATCCTCGTCCAGACGCCGGATCGGTTCTATCGCGAGACCGTCGGCTTCGGGCTCCCTGCACCCGGCAGGTACGCGACCGGGATCGCCTTCCTGCCACCCGACAGCGTGCAGCGCGCAAAGGACGACGTCGGCAAGGTGTTCGCCGACGAGGGATTCGACCTGCTCGGTTGGCGCGAGGTGCCCGTCGACGCGACACAGCCGGGGGCGTCCGCACGTGAGCTGATGCCTGCCTTTGCGCAGGTGTTCGTCGCCAAGAACGGGCTCGGCGGTGACGAGCTGGAGCGCCACGTCTACATCACGCGCAAGCGCATCGAGCACGAGACCGACGCGTACTTCGCGTCGCTGAGCGCGCGCGTCGTCGTCTACAAGGGCATGCTCACACCGGAGCAGTTGCGCGGGTTCTATCCCGAGCTCGAGGACGAGCGGTTCGAGAGCGCGCTCGCACTGGTGCACTCCCGCTTCAGCACGAACACGTTCCCGAGCTGGCCGCTCGCGCACCCGTACCGGATGCTCGCGCACAACGGTGAGATCAACACCGTGCAGGGCAACGAGAACTGGATGCGGGCGCGTGAGGGCGTGATGCGCTCCACGGTGCTCCCCGGCGATCTCGAGCGCGCGTTCCCCATCTGTACGCCGGGTGCGAGCGATACCGCTCGTTTCGACGAGTGTCTCGAGCTGCTCAACATGGCCGGCCGACCGTTGCATCACGCGATCCTGATGATGATCCCGGAAGCGTGGGAGAACCACGAGAGCATGGATGCTCCCCGCAAGGCGTTCTACCGTTACCACGCGTCACTGATGGAGCCGTGGGACGGACCGGCATCGATCGCGTTCACCGACGGCACGGTGATCGGCGCGGTGCTCGACCGGAACGGGCTCCGTCCCAGCCGTTACTGGGTCACCGATGACGACCGCGTGATCATGGCCAGCGAGGTGGGCGTCCTCGACGTGGATCCCGCGCACATCGTCAGGAAGGGTCGTCTCGAGCCCGGGAAGATCTCCCTCGTCGACACCGCCCAGGGTCGCATCATTCCCGACGACGAGATCAAGGCCGACCTTGCCGCGCAGCAGCCGTACGCAGAGTGGCTGCACGCGGGGACCGTGCACCTCGACGACCTGCCGCCGCAGTTCCCGCTCGTCCCCCAACACAGCAGCGCGGTGCAGCAGCAGCGCATGTTCGGCTACACCGAGGAGGACCTGCGGCTGATCATCGCACCGATGGCGCGCAACGCGGTCGAGTCCCTCGGGTCGATGGGCACCGACACGCCCGTCCCGGTGATCTCCGACCGGCCGCGGATGCTGTACGAGTACTTCAAGCAGTTGTTCGCGCAGGTCACGAACCCGCCGCTCGACGCGAACTTCGAGGCGCTGGTCACGTCGCTGAACTCGACGCTCGGTCCGGAGGGCAACCTGCTCGAGCCCGGCGCGGAATCGTGCCGGCAAGTCATCTGCCCGACGCCGATCCTCACCAACGAGGAACTGGCCAAGCTGCGCTACATCGATGACGGAGAAACCGCGGTCGCGGGGTTCACGCCGTTCACCGTGTATTGCCACTACCCGGTCGCCGAGGGCGGCGACGGGCTGCGCATGGCCATCGACAACGTTCGCACGCAGGTGAGCGAGGCGATCGACGGCGGCGCGAACCTGATCATCCTCTCGGACCGGTACGCCGACGCCGACAATGCGCCGATCCCGGCACTGCTGATCACGTCCGCGGTGCACCACCACCTCGTGAGGGAGAAGACACGCACGCGTGTCGGCCTCATCGTCGAGACCGGTGAGGCCCGCGAGGTGCACCACTTCTGCCTCCTGCTCGGCTACGGCGCAAGCGCGATCAACCCGTACCTCGCGTTCGACACGATCCGGGACCTGGTGCGCGAGCAGGTGATCACCGGCCTCACGGAGCGGAAGGCCACCAAGAATTACGTGAAGGCGGCGGGCAAGGGCATCTTGAAGGTCATGTCGAAGATGGGCATCTCGACGGTGGCCTCCTACACGGGCGCGCAGATCTTCGAAGCCGTCGGCCTGCAGAAGCCCCTCGTCGAGGAGTACTTCCCCGGTACCGCGTCGCGGATCGAGGGCATCGACCTCGATGTGATCGCCGACGAGGTCGCCGCCCGCCACAACATCGCGTATCCCGACCGTCCCGAAGAGCTCGCGCACCGCGAGCTGCCCGTGGGCGGTGAGTACCAGTGGCGGCGCGAGGGCGAGTTC
>DASQHW010000288.1:0-1714 GCA_035631895.1 Acidimicrobiia bacterium
GACGGGCGAGAGGTGCTCGTTCCCGCCAACACGTTCTTCGCGACCGCGGCCGCGGCGTTGCACGCGGGCGCGCGCGTGCGGTTCGTCGACTGCGACCCGGCCACGATGTCGTTCGATCTCGACGACGTCGCCGCATCGATCGGTTCGGACACCGCGGCCGTCGTCGCCGTCCACATCGGTGGACTGGTCAGCCCTGCGGTCCCCGCGCTCGCGGCATTGTGCGCGCGGCGAGGTGTCTCACTCGTCGAGGACGCCGCACATGCGCACGGCAGCGCGCTCGACAACCATCCCGCCGGAACGTTCGGCGTCGCGGCGGCTTTTTCGTTCTATCCGACGAAGGTTGTCGCGGGCGGCGAAGGGGGGATGATCGTCACGAATGATGACTCCATCGCCGACGAAGCGCGCACGTACAGAGACCAGGGCAAGGGCTCGTTCCACGCGAACTTCCACACACGTCTCGGTGCGAACTGGCGCATGAGCGAGCCGCACGCCGCGATCGTGCTCGCCCAGCTGCGCCGCCTCGACGAGTTCATCGCGGCGCGTCAATCGATCGCGAAGCGCTACGACGCTGCCATCGAGCACGTCGGCCTGCGCCCGCTCGACGTGCCGCCGAACGCCCACTGCAACTACTACAAGTACGTCGCATTCCTGCCCGACGGCGTCGAACGGGCGGCGCTGAAGCAGGCCATGCGCGAGAAGTACGACATCGGGCTGTCCGGGGAGGTCTACGACACTCCCCTGCATCGCCAGCCCGTGTTCGAAGCGTTCGCCGATCGGTCGCTCCCCGGCGCCGAATGGCTCAGCGCGCGCCACATCTGCCTGCCGTTGTATCCGACGCTCGAAGAGCGCGACGCCGACTACGTCCTCGAGTCCCTCGCATCGGAGTTGCAGTGAACGACGAATTGATTGCCGTCACCGGCGGGTCCGGTTTCGTGGGCTCCCACGTGGTCGACGCGCTGCTGGACGCGGGCCACGCAGTGCGCGTGATCGACCCGAAGAAGCCGCTCCAGGCCGACGATGTCGACTGGGCAGACGTCGACATGCTCGACCAGGAGGCGCTGACCGACGCGTTGCAGGGTGTCGGCCCGGTCTTCCACCTGGCGGCGATGGCGGACGTGAACGACGTCGTGGCAGACCCGCCGCAGAGCGTATGGCTGAACACCTTCGGCGTGGCGCGTGTGCTCGAGGCGGCGCGCCGAGCCGAAGCCGGTCGCGTGGTGCTCTCGAGCACCGTGTGGGTATATGCCGCGACGCACGGGGACGAAGTCGACGAGACCACCCTGTTCGACCTCCAGACGGACCGCCATCTCTACGTGTCCGAGAAGATCGCCGCCGAGATGTTGTGCCGCGACTACGCGACGCTGTTCGGGCGCCCGTACACGGTGCTCCGCTACGGCATCCCGTTCGGGCCGCGCATGCGCACCGACCTCGTGGTCGCTGCCTTCCTGTTGCGGGCGATGCGCGGCGAGCCGCTCCGCATCGACGGTGACGGCTCGCAGGAACGGCGCTTCGTATACGTCTCCGATCTCGCGGCGGCGCACGTGCTCGCGCTGCGCGACGTCGCGGAGAACCGCACCTACAACCTCGAATCCGATGAGGCGATCTCGATCCGCACGCTCGCCGAGACCGTGCGTGATCTCGTCGGCGACGTCGACGTGACGTTCGGACCGACCCGGCCCGGCGACTACCGCGCCCGTGTCGTCCGCAGTGACCG
>DASQHW010000289.1:0-1591 GCA_035631895.1 Acidimicrobiia bacterium
CCCCCCCCCCCCCCCCCCCCGGCAGAAGTCACCTCTCATCAGAACGGAAGCACCTTCTTGATGACGGCGTTGAACAGGCCCGAGACGAGATTCGTCTTGTGGGCCCACATCACGAGCAGACCGGCGACCGCCGCGGCCGCGATCATCACGAGCGCGTACTCGGCGGTGCTCTGACCCGCCTCGTCCTGCTCGAGTCGTTGCATGACACCGAACCACACGCGCAAGAAGAACTCCGACACGACCACCTCCAGAGATGCAATGGGTACAACGGTGGGGGAAGGCAGGCGCGTCAGCGATGAAGCCCGTCGAGCACGACGGGCACCACGGTGAGCAACGCGAACGCCGGAAGGACGCAACCGACGAGGGGGAAGCAGAGTCGCACCGGCACCGTGCGAGCGCGCGCTTCGGCGCGCCGGCGCAGATCGGCACGCACATCTGTTGCCAGACGCCCGAGCGCCGGCGCGACCGGGGCGCCGAGCCTGGCGCTCATCCGCAGGGTGTCAGTGAGCGCGTGCGCAGGGCGCATCGCGATGCCGAGGTCGCGCAGTGCGTCGTCGAAGCTCTGGCCGAGCGCACATGCCCGTACGACCTCGTCGAGGCCGCGACGGAGCAGCGGCGGCGCCCATGGTGCACTGATCTCGACCGCCAGGTACGGCGTGCAACCGGCGGCGACACCCACGCCGACGAGGTCGACGACCACGGCGAGCTCGCGGGCGACGTCGTCATCGAGTCGACGCGCGCGACGCATGCGCGTCGGTGCGCCCGCGACGCGCACCACCGATGCCAGGGGGCCGAACTCGCGCGCCCGACGTACGAGTCGCGCGATCGGCGCGCACGCTCGGATGGCCTGCCGTACCGCTCGGCCGTCTCGCCGAGAGATCCGCGACGCCGCGTCGCCCGAAGGACTCCGACGGAGCTCGAAGGTGCGCGCCGCCACCGCGACCCGCCTGGCACGGTTCACGAAGGGCAGCGCCACCAACCCGGCCCATGTCATCGCGAGCAGCGTGATCACAGAAAGCTCCCTGCGCGCAGGATGCGTCGCATCCACCAGACACCGAGACCTTCCAACGCCACACCCAACGCGATGCAGACACGGCCGGTCGGTGTGCCGAGCAACGCATGCAGCGCATGCCGGTCCGCGAGGGCCGACCAGCCGATCTACAAGAGCGGCGTCCCACCGACGACCAGCGCCGACATCCGCGCCTGTGCCGAGAGCGCGCGTGCTTCCGCGACCACTGCAGCCCGATCTCGAAGCGATGACGCGACGCCGTCGAGCGCGTCCGCGGCACGGCCGCCGACGACCGCACACATCGCAAGGGCGCCGGCCGCGACGTCGACGCCCGGCGCGTCGCGTTCTCGCGCCCATGCTCGGAGCGCGTCCGGCATGGGCGAGCCCAGCAGCAAACGTGCATCTATCCGGGCGAAGTCGGGCGCGAGCACGCCGTCTCCCCGAGCAATCCCGGTCACCGCGGTGGCAATGGTGCCGCCCGCTCGCAGTTCGGACGCGTTGCCGTCGATCGTGATGGGCACCGACGCGGCGATCAGGCGAGATCTGCGGCCGCGTGCCGCGCCGAGACACACCGGCCCGCAC
>DASQHW010000290.1:0-5064 GCA_035631895.1 Acidimicrobiia bacterium
GAGGAGATCGTCCTCGTCGATCGGCGTTTCGGGGAACCCCGGATCGTCACCGGCGAGCAACTTCGAGAACGGCTCGCTGCCGATCTCGAAGACGTGGGCCGGCGCCGCGATCGCGGGGAGCCGGTCCGCCACGACCGCGAGGCGGCGGGTGTCGGCGATCAGCACCTTCGCGCCCGAGTCCTCGAGCCCGAATTCCAACTCCTCGGCTTTCCACCACGCATTGAGCGGCACGAGCGTGGCGCCGAGGATGGCGACGGCCCAGAACGTGATCACCCACTCCGGCACGTTGGCGGACAGCAATGCGACCCGGTCGCCGCGCGCCACACCCAGATCGGCGAGTGATCGCGCCAGGACGCGTGCTTGTCGGTCGTGCTCACCGAAGGTGAAACGACGGTCGCCCTGGACGACCCAGTCGACCTCGAGCCGCCCCGCGTTGCGCGCCATCAGCTCCCGCAGGGAACGCATCCGTTGCTTGTAGACCTGCGTCGGATGCCCGAGCACATCCTCGACGACGATCTCGAACGGTCCGCCGGGACCGGTGAGCGCGCCGAGCGGGTCGCCCGCCGTCACGCCCGTTCCTGTTGCACCACGTCGAAGGCCAGGACGTCACTCCCCGTTCCGACGGGGCCCTTCTCCGAGTGCGCCTTGTGGCCGTGCTGGAACGCAGAGCTCTGCAACCACTGCTCGAAGTCCTCGGTGGAACGCCAGCGCGTGTAGACGTAGAAGACATCGCGGCCGTCGGTCGGGCGCAGCAGCTCGAACGCCTCGAAGCCCGGCATCTTCGAGACCTCGCCGGCACGGTTGGCGAAGCGTTCGACGAGCTCGTCGGCGCGATCGGCGGGCACGGTGATGGCATTGATCCTCACAACAGACATGGCACCCATTCTGTCGGGCATGCTCGAGCAAAGCCCAGCCGGGCGGTCAGTCGTCCTGTGACCGCAGGAACCGCTCGATCTCGGTGACCAGGTCGTCGGGCGACGCGGTCTGCTCGCGGTCGATCCGGTCGACGACCTCCCGGACATCCGGACGGGCCGCGAGCCCGTCGTCGACCCTCGCGAGGTACGCATCGCAACGCGCGTCCAGCGGACGAAGGTCGATCTCGATCCGGGCGAGCTCGGCGAGGCGGCGCAGCACTGCGCGCACTGCCGGTGGTGACGGCGACCCCGCAACGTATTGCGGAACCTGTGCCCACAGCCCGGCGCACGGCACGTCTGCGTCGCCCAACGCCCGTTGCACGATCGTCTGCATCCCGGTCGGGCCGGCGTACGCGTGACGCAACGGCGCGATCTCCTGCGCGAGCGAACGGTGCGTCGCCGTCGCCAGCACGGGGAGCGACCGCCGGTGCGACACGAGGGCAGGCATCCCCGCCAGGGTGTATGCCTCACGGACGCCGAGCTTTCGCGCGGCCTCGACGATCTCCCGGGCCACCTCCGGCCATCGCAACGAGGACTCGGGACCGGAGACGACGACGGTGTCGCGCCCCAGGCGTCCTGCGACGAACGACAGCTTGGGCCAGTCGATGACGCGCACACCTTCGGCGGCCCAACGGGCGGTCGGACGCGTCTGCTGGAGATCCAGCAGATCGGTGAGGTCGAGTGACGCGAATTCGACGGCGCCTTCGAGCTGCTCGGTGAGGACCGCGATCGCGCCCGAGCCGGCGAGGCCCGCGTCGATCCAGCCGGAGAGCGAGATGACCATCACGGGGTCGCGCAGCTCGGGCCACCGCTCCACGGAGAGCACCCAGAGAGGTTACGTGCGAAGTAGCGTCCGCGCGCATGCGATGCCGGATCTTCACCGAGCCGCAGCAGGGCGCGACATACGACGACCTGCTTGCGGTTGCGCGCCTCGCCGAGGACCTCGGTTTCGACGCATTCTTCCGCTCGGATCACTATCAGCGCATCGGTGACGGTCCGCCCGGGCCGGGCTCTACCGACGCGTGGCTCACCCTCGCGGCGATCGCCCGTGAGACGTCACGCATCCGGCTCGGCACGCTGGTGACGCCCGTGACGTTCCGGTTCCCGGGTCCGCTCGCGATCCAGGTCGCCCAAGCCGACGCGATGAGCGGCGGCCGCGTCGAGCTCGGACTCGGTGCCGGCTGGTACGACACCGAGCACGCGTCGTACGCGATCCCGTTCCCCTCGACGGGGACCCGCTTCGAGATGCTGGAAGAGCAGCTCCGGATCATCACCGGACTATGGACCACACCCGTCGGTGAGATCTTCTCGTTCGCGGGCAGGCACCATCAGGTCGTCGCGTCGCCTGCACTGCCCAAGCCGGTGCAGCGGCCGCGGCCACCGGTCGTCCTCGGCGGATTCGGCACGAAGCGCACGCCGCGGCTCGCGGCCCGGTTCGCCGACGAGTTCAACATCCCCTTCGCGCCCGTGACGTACTACCGCGAGGGCTGCGATCACGTGCGCCGCGCGTGTGAGGCGATCGGTCGCGACCCTTCGACGATGCGATTCACCGCCGCGATCCTCGTCGCGGTCGGGCGCGATGACGCCGAGTTCCGCCGCCGCGCCGAGGCGAGCGGTCAAGATCCCGCGCAGGCCCGGGCGACCGCGGCGGCAGGCACACCGCCGGAGGTCGTGCAGCGCATCAAGGAGTTCGAGAAGGCCGGCGCCGAGACGGTGTACCTGCAATACCACACGCTCGACGAACCCGACCACATGCAGTTGATCGCAGCCGAAGTCCTGCCGCACCTCTGACGGAAACGAGGCCGACGTGACGGTGAAGTTCGGAGTCCACACGGGCTTGCAGCACACGTCGATCGCCGAACTGCAAGAGCTCTGGACGCGGATCGAGGCGCTCGGTTTCGATTGGATCTCGATCTGGGACCACTTCTACGCGGCCGACAACAGCGGCGATCCCCATTGCCTCGAAGCGGTCACGTCGCACACCGCGCTCGCGGCGACGACCGCACGCGTGACGTGCGGGTCGCTCGTGTACTCGGCCGGCTATCGGCACCCCGCGGTGCTCGCCAACGCGATCGCGACCATGGACCAGGTCGCGAACGGCCGCATCGTGCTGGGCCTCGGCGGCGGTTGGTTGCAGAACGAGTACGAGGCGTACGGCCTGCACTACGGATCGCCGGGTGAGCGGCTCCGGATGCTCGCGGAGTACGTGCAGTGCGTGCGCGGTCTCCTGACCCAGGACCGGACGACGTTCGACGGCCAGTTCTTCCACATGCGCGACGCGCAATGCGAACCGAAGCCCCTACAGCCGCACCTCCCGATCTGGATCGGCGGCGGCGGCGAGAAGGTGACGTTGCGCATCGTCGCCGAGCACGCCGACGGCTGGAACGTGCCCTTCATCGCGCCCGACGTGTGGGCACACAAGGCGCAGGTGCTGGACGCGCACTGCGACAAGGTCGGCCGCGACCCCACGACGATCACGAAGTCGGTCAACGTCGGGATGGCCTTCACCGACGAGGAACTGCGCCGGCAGTTCGGTCCCATGTCGGAGTACGTGAAGCCCGGCGTGCTCTCGGGGAGCGTGCAGGAGATGGTCGACAAGGTGGGCGCCTATGTGGAAGCGGGCGCGTCGTACGTGATCCTCGCGATGCGTGCCCCCTTCGACCGGGACGGCCTCGAACGCTTCGCCTCCGAGGTCATGCCCGCGGTGTCGCACTGATGACGTCGTGCGATACGAGTGGGTCGGGCGAGCTTCGCTTCGATCCGCTCACCCGTGAGTGGGTGAACATCGTCGGCCATCGCCAAGCGCGTCCCAACCTGCCGGAGAGCGGGTGCCCGTTCTGCGTCGGTGGCCTCGAGGCGCCCGAGCCCTACGACGTCCGCAGCTTCCCGAACCGCTGGCCGCCCTACGCGCCCGGCCCACCCATCGATCTCGCGGCGGCCGAGGCGACCGGCGTCACGTGCCTGCCTGCGACCGGTGCGGCCGAGGTGGTCCTGTTCTCCCCCGAGCACGACCAGTCGCTCTCGACGCTCCCGGCCCCCCAGCTGCGGAAGGTCGTCGACCTGTGGGCGAGCCGCACGGAGACACTCCTCGCGCGTCCGGAGATCGAGTACGTGCTCGTGTTCGAGAACCGCGGACGGGAGGTGGGCGCGACAATCGATCATCCGCACGGCCAGATCTACGGGTATCCGCTCATCCCTCCTGCGCCCGCGCGCGAGGGCGTCGTCGCCCGCGCGGGCCCGTGCCCGGTCTGTTGCGAGGTCGAGGCCGAGCTGGCGTCCGGGGCACGCGTCGTGAGCGAAGCCGGCGACTGGGTGGCGTGGGTGCCGTATGCCTCGCAATACGCCTACGGGATGCGGTTCGCGCCGCGCGCCCACACCGGCTCGTTGCCGGCGCTCGACGACCGCTCCCGTGATGATCTCGTGCAGCTGCTCGCCGACGCGCTCCAGCGGTACGACCGTTTGTGGCCGGCACCACGAGCACGAAGAGCCAGTGCCCCGTTCCCGTACCTGTTGTGGTTCCACCAGGCGCCGGCCGGAGGCGGTGAGGAGTGGCATGTCCACGCGCACGTCGCACCCCCGCTCCGCGCACCCGGGGTGCCGCGCTACATCGCGTCCGGTGAGCTCGGCGGTGGCTTGTTGTCGAACACCGTCGTCCCCGAAGCCGCGGCCGCGGCGCTGCGAGACGCGTGATGCATGCGTACCGCGCGCCCGGACGGGTGAACCTGATCGGCGGCCAGGTCGACTACCACGAGGGCTGGGTCGTCTCGATGGCGATCGATCGCGACGTGCAGATCCTCGCGGCGCGACGATCGGACGCGCGCATCACCGCCCGTTCCGGAGAGCTGGACGGCAACGTCGACGTCGCGGCCGACGGTCGTGACGAGCCGCCGGCGATCAGGCCCGCGTGGGGCCGTACTGTTGCCGGCGTCGCGCGCGTGCTCGACGAGCTCGGCCGCCAGCCGATCGGCGCGTCCCTCGAGATCGCCTCCGCGGTGCCGATCGGCGCGGGCCTGTCGTCGAGCGCGGCCTTCGAGGTTGCATGTGCGCTCGCCCTGTGCGACGTCGCGCATTTTCCGCTCGCCGGCAACGACCTCGCGCTCGCGGCGCAGCGCGCCGAGCACGTGGCGACCGGCGTGCCCTGCGGCATCCA
>DASQHW010000291.1:0-3283 GCA_035631895.1 Acidimicrobiia bacterium
GCGGTGTACGGCATCGGCTGCACCATGTCCATCAGGGGAGGACCGAATTCGCGCAGCGGCTTGAACGCGGCCTCGCCATCTTCGACCGGACCTGCATAGCAGCACACGATGCCGATCATGGGTTGTCCCCATGCTTCCTTCGGCACGAAATCCTCCGGCGGTGCACAGATGAAGGCGAGTGCCGATCCGACCTCGTCGGGCGCGTCGCGCACGAAGTCGCGGTAGAAGCGCACGAGATCGCGGCCGTGGTCCGGCGCGTACACGAGCATTCCGCCGAGCACGATCGGACCAAGCTCGTGGAGTCGCAGATGGAACTCGGTCACGACGCCGAAGTTGCCGCCGCCGCCGCGGATTGCCCAGAACAGATCGGCGTTCTCGTCGTCCGACGCGGTCACGACGCGGCCGTCGGCGGTGACCACCTTGGCCTGCAGCAGGTTGTCGCACACGAAGCCGAACTTGCGCTCGAGCCATCCGCTGCCGCTTCCGAGCGCGAGCCCGGAGATGCCGGTCGTCGTGACGCGACCTCCCGTACAGGCGAGGCCGTGCTCCTGGGTCGCGGCATCGAACTCGCCCCAGTTGAGACCCGCCTGCGCCCGCGCGACCTTCGCCTCGGGGTCCACCTCGATGCCCTTCATGCCCCGCAGGTCGATCACCACACCCGCGTCGCACATCGAGGCGCCGGTGACGCCGTGTCCTCCACCGTGGACCGCCAGCGGCAGAGACTCGTCCCGTGCCAGATTGACGGCCGCCACCACGTCCTCCGTGCACGAGCAGCGCGCGATGAGCGCCGGCCGCCGGTCGATCATGCCGTTGAAGATCTTGCGCGCCTCGTCGTATTCGGCATCGTCGGAATGGATCAAGGTGCCACGGAATCCTGGGAGCTCGAAGCGGGTGTTGACCATGGTCGCCCTCTCGTCCGACTGGCGTTCGCGGGAAGGCAACTAGCCTGGCGCAGTGGAGTTCGACCGCGCCAGTGCCTTGCGCCGACTTTCGGAAGAGGCATTCGACGTGCTCGTCGTCGGCGGCGGCATCACGGGAACCGGGGTTGCGCTCGACGCCGCCACCCGCGGCTTGCGTACGGCCTTGATCGAAAAGGGCGACTTCGCCTCGGGGACGTCCTCGAAATCGTCGAAGCTCGTGCACGGCGGCATCAGATACCTGCAGCAGAAGGAAGTCGGCCTGGTCTACGAGGCGCTGGCGGAGCGCCAGACCTTGCGCAAGACCGCGCCTCACCTCGTGCGCGTGCTGCCGTTCCTCCTGCCCGTGTTCACGAAGGACGGCCTGCTGCCGCGCCGGCTCGCGCGGCTGCTCGGCACGACGATGTGGATGTACGACCTCACCGGCGGTGTCCGGATCGGCAAGCTGCACAAGCGCGTCTCGAGAGACGAGGCGCTGCGGTACATGCCGACGCTGCCACCCGACAACATCGCCGCCTCGTACATCTACTACGACGCGCAGGCCGACGATGCCCGGCTCACCCTCGCGGTGGCCCGATCCGCCGCCGACCACGGCGCCGTCGTCACGAACTACGCGTCGCTGGTGGGCATCGCGAAGGACGACGCGGGGCGCGTGTCCGCCGCGCGCGTGCTCGCCGACGGCGCCGAGCTCGATGTGCGCACGCAGGTGATCGTGAACGCCACGGGCGTGTGGTCGGACAACGTGCGCGCGCTCGACGAGGGGGCTCATCCCGGGTCGATCAGGCCGGCGAAGGGCATCCACATCACGGTGCCGTGGTCCCTCGTGCGCAACGAGATCGCGGCGGTGATCCCGGTGCCGAAGGATCGCCGGTCGGTGTTCGTCGTGCCCTGGGGCGGCGAGGGCGGTCCACATCGCTTCACCTACATCGGCACCACCGACACCGACTACGACGGACCGCTCGACGACCCGCAGATCACCCCCGACGACGTCGCATACCTGCTGCGCGCGATCAACGGCGCGGTCACGACGAAGATCGCCGAGGCCGACATCCTCGGCACGTGGGCCGGTCTGCGACCGCTCGTCGCGGCGGCGAACAGCGAACGCACCGCCGACCTGTCGCGGCGGCATGCGGTGCTGGTCGCACCCAGCCGTGTGGTCACGGTGACCGGAGGGAAGCTGACGACGTACCGGCGCATGGCCGCCGACGCGGTCGACGCCGTGAACAAGTCGCTCGGGCGCCGCGGCAGGAGCCGCACCAAGCAGGTGCGACTGCATGGCGCCGAAGGCTGGGACGCGCCGGACATCCCGAAGGAGCTCGGCGAGCGCTACGGCGCGGACGCTCGCGACGTCGTCGCACTCCAGGACGCCGACCCGCAACTGGCCCGACCGCTTGTCGAAGGCCTGCCCTACTCACGGGCCGAGGTCGTATACGCCGCTCGCGCCGAGCTGGCGCGGACCGTTGACGACGTGCTCTCGCGTCGCACGCGTGCGCGGCTGCTGGCACGCGACGCATCAGTGGTGGCAGCCGAAGACGTCGCCACGCTCATGGGTGACGAGCTGGGCTGGTCCGATGACGAGCGGGTCTCCCAGGTCGCCGCATACCGCGACCTCGTCGAGAAGGAGCGCGAGGCCGGCGGCCTCCCCGAGACCGCGCTCGACGCATTGTCGCAACCTCCCACCTGATCCCTAGTCTCCGCGGTCGTGGACACCAATCGGGGCGCGCCGACACCTCCCATCGCGTTCGCCGGCGGGCAGATCGGGGACCGGCTCGCCGGCACGCGGATCGAGGTCGACGAGGCGCTGCGGTCGCGGCTTGTCGCGAGCGGCGCCGAGGTGAGCGATGCGCCCGAGGTGGGCGCGGAGGCGAGCCGCGACTGGTGGCCGCTCGCGATGATCTGGGCGCTCGAGCGGCAGGTGGCAGCGCGCGCTTCGGTCGTCGTCCGTCCCGCGGATGTCGGACAGGTCCGGAGCGTGATGCGCGCGTGCAATGACGCCCGCGTTCCCGTGACCGCGGCGGCGGGCCGGAGCGGCGTCTGTGGAGCGAGCGTTCCGGTGTTCGGAGGCGTGCTGCTCGATCTCACCGGCCTCTCGGGCATCGTGGACGTGGACGACACCTCGCTGCTGGTCGACGTGCGCCCGGGGACGTTCGGCGACGTGTTCGAGGACATCCTGCAGGCGGAGCACGGGCTCACGTGCGGGCACTGGCCACAGTCGATGGCGCTGTCAACCGTGGGCGGTTGGCTCGCGTGCCGTGGTGCCGGCCAGTTCTCCACGCGGTACGGCAAGATCGAGGACATCGTCCAGGGCCTCGACGTCGTGCTCGCCGACGGCACGCTCCTGCACACGGGTGGCGCACCGCGAGCGG
>DASQHW010000292.1:0-2922 GCA_035631895.1 Acidimicrobiia bacterium
CCAGCACGAGGCCGAGCTCAAGCGCCTCGGGAAGCGCTACGAGTTCCACCGCTACGACGGCGCGGGCCACGGCTTCTTCTACTACCACCGGCCCGGCTATCGCGCGGAGCAGGCGACCGACGCGTGGGAGAAGGTCTTCGCCTTCTTCGACAAGAACCTGGGAGCGAACTGATGTGCACGAACATCGCGACGACGACACGCATCACCGGGTGCGCGAAGACCGCCGGCGGCTGGAGCGCGGTGAGCGAGGCGACCCTCGGGTATGACCACGCGTCGCACCTCTGGACCGAGCACGCGGTGCGCATCGACTTCACCGGCACAGATCGCACTGCCGTCGAGCTCGACCTCGCATCGGCGCGCGCGCTGCGCGATCGACTCGGCGAGGTGATCGAGCAGGCCGAGGCGTCCGGGGTCGAGTAGCCCGTTCATACCTCCTTCACATCGTCGGGTCAGAGTGCGGCGCGATGAGGGTCGCCGCGCTCATGTGGTTCGCGTATGCCGCACTTGCGGGCGTCGGGATGGGTCTGAAGAGCGTGCCATTCAGTGTCGCCGGCAGCGTCTTTTACCTCGTGCCGATGGTCCTCGTCTATCGGCTTTTCTCGCCGGCCGACACGACGGTGGCCCTCGCGCTGCTCCCGATCGAAGGGCTTGCGTGCGGGATCCAGGCGGCGGGTCAGATCAGGGACGACAAGGATCTCCAGAAGCTCGCGCTCGTCGTCTTCGCGCTCGGCTTCGTCGTGCTCGGCTATCTCGTCGCGCGCTCTGATCTGCTTCCGCCGTTCGTCGGCTACGCGATGATCGCAGGCGCGGTCGCGTGGGGTGTGGCCATGATCCCCGGCATGCCCCTTCCGGTCGCGCTACCGCTACAGCTGCTCGGCTTCGCCAGCGAGGGCCTCTTCGTGATCTGGATGCTGGTCGCCGGCTAGGAGCGCACGAGCTTCTGCAACGTCGGCGTGCCGTCGGGCACCAGGCCGCGGCTCGCGCCGATGGTGTACGTGACCTCCGCCACGTAGACGTCGCCGCGCGAGTCGACCGCGATCCCGTGCGGCGCGCAGAAATTGCCTGGCGTGTTCGGCGCGCCGCCGCCGTAGCGCGCCACGAGCGTGCCCTCCAGATCGAGGATCGACACGCGGCCGTACTCGTCCTTCGTGACCTCCTGGCCGCTCCCGCGCTTCTGGCCCTTCGCCCACCACAGCTCCGCCACATACAGGAGTCCGTCGTGCAGCACGAGGTGCGTGGGCCGCTGGGCGCGCCACTCCTTCAGATACGCGCCGTCCGGCGAGAACACCTGGATGCGGTCGTTCTCGCGGTCGCACACCAGGACACGACCGTCGGCGAGCACACAGATCCCGTGCGAGATCTTGAACTGGCCCGGGGCCGTGCCGGGCTCGCCCCAGGAGCGGATGAGCTTGCCTTCGGCGCTGAACTGGTGCACGCGCGCGTTCCCGTAGCCGTCGCTCACGTAGAGATCGCCGCTCGGCGCGACCGCGAGATTCGTCGGGCGGTTGTACGGCCCCGCCGCGCGCGCCACCGTCGCGACGTTCGCCCCGTCGTATCCGGTGTCCGATGGCGTGCCGACGGGACCGATCGGCGCGAGCTCCTTCCCGTCGACGGTGAAGTGCCGCACTGCGTGCCCGGCGTCGTCCACGATGAACAGCGTGCCGTCGGGATGGAGCGTGAGCCCGTGCAGGCGGTCGGTGAACACGCCCTCGCCCCAGGTGCGGACGAACGTGCCGTCGCGCTCGTAGACGAAGATGCACGAGCGCACTCGCGTCGCGAGGTAGACCCGGTCGTTCCGATCGACCGCGACCGCCGCGACATCACGGTGCGCGAGACCGGCCGGCAGATGCTCCCAGCCAGGGACTGGCGCAAGGCGCGGAGCGTCGGCCACGCGCACAGGATGGGGCAGCCCGGAAAAGCCCGCAGCCGGCCGCAAAAGGCCGGAATTCCGGCGGAAAAACCCTATTGACAACCGAGCAGCGTCGGCCGAAAGTGGGCGGTTCGCGCCACTCTTGACCGTCCGGTAGGTTCCCGGCTACGATTACGGCCTTGCCGTCCGTCTATCTCCGTCCTTCTACCTGCCTGTCATCCACCGACGCCTGAGGAGGGTCTCGTCATGTCTATGACCCTGGAGCGCCCCGGCACGTCCGAGTCCCCGCGAGCACGCCGCGACTTCGCATCGCTGCCCGAGGTCCTGCCACTGCCCGATCTCATCCAGACCCAGCTCGACTCCTTTCGATGGTTCTGCGATGAGGGGCTGCAGGAGCTCTTCCGCGAGATCTCGCCGATCCAGGACTTCACCGGGAAGAACCTCGACCTGAAGTTCATCGCGAGCGAGTTCCGCGAGCCGAAGTACTCCGAAGAGGAGTGCCGCACCAAGGACATCACCTACGCGAAGCCGCTCTGGGCGCGCGTCGAGCTCGTGAACAAGGAGACCGGCGAGGTCACCGAGCAGGACGTCTTCCTCGGCGACTTCCCGTGGATGACCGACAAGGGCACGTTCGTGATCAACGGCGCCGAGCGCGTCGTCGTGTCGCAGCTCGTGCGTTCGCCGGGCGTCTACTTCACCGTCGTCGACGACCCGACGACCGGCCGCCGTCTCTTCTACGCCAAGCTCATCCCGAACCGCGGCGCGTGGCTCGAGTTCGAGACCTCGAACAAGGACGTCATCAGCGTGAAGGTCGACCGCAAGCGCAAGCTGCCGGTCACCACGCTGCTGCGCGCCGTCGGCTACTCGAGCAACGAGGAGATCAAGGCGCTCTTCACCGCGATCGACAACGACCCGGAGCACCAGTACATCCAGTCGACGCTGGACCGCGATCCGACCACGAACGTGAACGAGGGTCTGGTCGAGGTCTACAAGCGTCTGCGTCCGGGCGACCCGCCCACGATCGACAACGCGCGCAACCTCGTGAACTCGCT
>DASQHW010000293.1:0-5501 GCA_035631895.1 Acidimicrobiia bacterium
GAGGATACGAGCCGCCGCGATGACAAGTTCATGTCTCGAACCACTCCCACTTCCAGGGGGTGATGGTCTCGAACGGTCCGGCGAGCTCGACCCCGTCGCCGTTCGGCGCGACTGCCGAGAGCGCCGGCGCGACCTCCAGCGGCTCGCCGTCGAGCCACGCGATCGTGATGCGGTGCGCGTCGTCGGCGAAGTCCCACACGCCGGCCACGCCGTCGGTCGTGCACATGAGGTCGAGATCGGGTGGAGGGCCGGTCGCCTCTTGCACCACCACATAGGTGCCACGATGCGGCCGGTAGGGCACCGCCTCTGCCGAGATCAGCACACGTGGTGCCACCGCCGTGCCCATGAGCGTGAAGGGCCCCGAAAGGTGCGCGCGACGGTGCAGATGGAACCGGCCCGCGTCATAGAGGTCGCGGCCGAGCCGGCGGAACTCGCGGAGCGTCTCGTCCACGGGCTCGGTGATGAGATAGAGCGTCATGTAGTGGATCGGGTCGAGGCGCGGGCCGCTCGCAACGCGCGCCGCTCGACACGCCGGTGTCGACACCCAACGCTGGCCGTATGCGATGCCGCGGAGCGGGAACTGCTCCGGCATGTGATCGAGCTGATGCCACTCGTTGTACGCACGGTGCTCGCCGGGATCGGTGATCTCCGTGAACGAGAAGAAGCCGATCTTGACCTTGTTCGCGGGCGGTGAGCTCATCGAGGATCGCGTATTGCGATCGTCACGCGCGACGACGCGCACAGCCGATCCTCGTCGTCACGCATGTCGACGTCCCACACCCATGTCGTGCGACCACGATGGATGGCGTGCGCCAGGGCGCGTACCGTGCCTTCGGTCGCGGGCCGCATGAACGTGGTGTTGTTCGACATGCCCATCACGACCTTCGCGTCCGCCCTCACGGCCTGGGCCGTGCCCATCGACGCCAGCGTCTCGGCCATGGCGGCATACACACCGCCGTGGAGCAGTCCCATCGGCTGCAACACCCGCGGCGTGACCGGGAGGTGCCCGGACACCCGGCCGACCTCGGACGCATCGTCGATCACGAAGCCGATGGTTGCGTCGAACGCGTCTTCGGGCGCGACGCGAAGCGGGAACGGAGGCTCTGTCATCACCCGAAAGATAGTGTGACCCGTGATGCGTGCGGACGCAGCGGAGCCAAGGATGGCGCAGCGAGGGAGCCGTGTGATCGTGCGGACACAGCGGAGCCAAGGATGGCGCAGCGAGGGAGCCATGTGATCGTGCGGACGCAGCGGAGCCAGGGATGGCGCAGCGAGGGAGCCGTGTGATGGCCGCGGGGACGTGGGAGAGCCACCACGCGATCACGACGCTGCTCTACCGGTACGCGGAATACATGGACGCGGCCGATTTCGATGCCGTTGCCGAGCTGTTCGCGAACGCCGTGTTGACCAACGAGGGCGTCGACGGCGAGGTACGCGGCGGCGAGGCGATCGCTCGCCTGTATCGCCGGACCAACCGGGTGCACGCCGACGGCACGCTCCGGACCCGCCACATCACGACGAATGTCATCGTCGACATCGACGAGGTCGCCGGTACTGCAAGTGCCCGTTCGGCATTCGTCGTGTTGCAACAAACCTCGCGCCTCCCGCTCCAACCGGTCGTGACCGGTCGGTACCGCGACCGTTTCACTCGGCGGGCGGGCGCCTGGGAATTCGCGCAGCGTCACATCGTCGTCGACCACGTGGGTGACGTGCGCGAGCACCTCGCGTTCGATCTCGCCGCGTTCCGCTCCGAACAGGGGTGAGGCGGCGCGCCTACCGCGCCACCTTCACCCGTTCGATGAGGGCGTCGATGTCCTCGACCTCACCCGCGGTCAGCTGCCACGACGCCGCTGCCGCGTTGGCGCGCACCTGCTCGGGCTTGGTCGCGCCGGCGATCACGCTCGCGACCATTGGTCGCGCGAGCAGCCATGCGATCGCGAGCTCGAGCAGCGTGTGGCCCCGCTCGCGCGCCCACTGCTCCAATGCCTCGATGCGGTCGAAGTTCTTCTCCGCGAATACCTCTCGGCGCCGCTCCTCGGGGGCCCCGGCAAGCCGGGTACCCGCGGGCGCCGCTTCGTTGCGCCGGTACTTGCCCGTCAGCATCCCGCTCGCGAGCGGGAAGTACGGGATGAACGCCACGTCGTACTTCTGGCACATGTCGAGCACGCCGTTCTTCTCCGGCGCGCGCCGCAGGAGGCTGTATTCGTTCTGCACGCTCACGAACCGGGCGATGTCGCGCTCCTCGCTGATCAGCTCCGCCTCTTCGATCATCTCGGCCGAGAAGTTGCTGCACCCGATCTCTCGGACCTTCCCGGCGCGTACGAGCCCGTCGAGCGCGACCAGGGTCTCCTCGAGCGGCGTTGACGCATCGGGAAAGTGCAACTGGTACAGGTCGATATGGTCGGTGTCAAGCCGCTTCAGCGAGTCGTCGCACGCACGCCGGATGTACGCAGCGGACGCGCCTCCTTTGCGGTCATCGTCGATGGGGCCGCCGAACTTCGTCGCGATCAGGGCGCGGTCCCGGCGGCCGCGCAGCGCCCTGCCGAGGAACTCCTCGCTCTTGGTACCGCCGTAGATGTCGGCCGTGTCGAACAGATTGATGCCGGCGTCGAGCGCGGCTTCGACCACCGCCCTGCTCGCTGCCTCGTCGATACGACCGCCGAAGTTGTTGCAGCCGAGTCCGACGACCGAGGCCGCCAGCGTTCCGATGTTCCGTGTCTGCATCGCCGGACGCTACCCCGGCGACGGCTGGTTGGAACCGGCTTCTTTGCGTACGTCGGCCTCGACGAGGTCATCGCCCGCCTCCTCGTCGACCTCGGCGGCCGGCACGCCTGCAGCTGCGCCTGCGCGGCGCAGCTCCGCAACTGCGGCAGGGATCGGGTCATTCATTGCTTTGTGTCGCGGTCGATGTCGAGAGGGCCGTGGCCGAACTTCTCGGCGAGGAAGCGGCCGTTGGCGATCAGCTTGTCGGAGTCCGCGCGGTTGACGGCATCGGCGATCTCCTTGATCTGCCGCGCCAGGACATCGAGTTGCTCGGACAGCAGTGCGCGCGGCGTCTTCCCGTCCGCGACCACCTGGCGATCCGCGTACGCACGGGGCAGGTCGAGATAGGCCTGCAACGCGGTCGGGAGGTAGTCGGTGGCGCACTGCACGAGCACGTACTGACCCGGTGAGCCCGCGCCGAGCGCATCGGCGCGGGGCAGGATCTCGTTGATCGTCGTTGCGATCGTGGAGACCTTCCGACCGATCTCGAGCGGCACCCGTGCGGCAGTTCGCCGCTCGATCTCGGCAAGGCTGCGCTTCACATCATGGGTTTCGACCCCGGCAATGACGTTCACACGCCGGCGGGAAGGCGCGAGCAATGCGCCAATTGCATAGAGCGCCGGTGCGAGTGCGAGCCCGAGAGGAGCGGCGACCACTCCCGTCAGCGCGAGCACGGGCCCGCCGACGGCGAGGACGAGGCCGGCGATGTTCTTCGTCGACGTTGCGTAACGCGCAGCCCCGCCGGGCTCACTGGTGGCCACGGATCTCCTTGAACACGTTGCCCGCAGCCGAGGCGACGTCCCGCCACGAGACGCTGGCCGGCTTCCGCCCGAGCCTGTCGCGCGGCTCCTCATCAGTGATCACTCGGGATCTGCAGCTCGCCGGGGCCGTCGGGACCGCCTGCGCCGGTCGCGTCTGCCTTTCGGGCGCGCGCCAGATATGTCTGCGCCTTCTGGATCTGGGTGGTCAGCGTGTCGATCGTGGTCTGCATGGAAGACAGCGCCTGTTGCTTGAACGTGTCGATCGTGTCCATCGCCTGGTAGACGTTCGTGAACGCGGCCTCGAGCTTGTCGATGCCGATCGTCGATGATGCCGCTTGCTCGTTGATGGCGACGCTCTGGGTCGCGAGCAGTTTCGAGGTCGATTCGATCAGGTTCGAAGTCGTCGTGTTGAGCGTCGTGATCTGATCCAGCACGAGCTTCTGATTGGCGAGTGCCTGGGCAACGATCACCGCGGTGCGCAGCGCGGAGATCGTCGTCGTCGTCGCCCGGTCGACGCCCTTGATCAGCTCGATGTTGTTCTTCCGGATCACGTCGATCGCGAGATAGCCCTGGATCGACACTGCGAGCTGCGTCAGGAGGTCCTGACGTTTCTGGCGCACGTAGAAGAGCACGTCCTGACGCAACGTCTTGGCGCGGTCCGCGTCGGTCGGCTCGATCTCTCTGATCTTTGCCTCGAGCGACGCGTCCAGGTGCTCGGCGACGTACACGTACTGCGCCAGGCGTTGCATCGTCTCCCAGAGATGGACCTTTTCCTGCTCCAGCGCCGCGTTGTCCTTGCGCAGCTCGTCCTGGCCCTTGTAGAGGGCCGTGAGGATCGCGTTGAGGTGCTTCTGTGCGCTCTCGTAGCGGTGGAAGTACTCGCGGAGCTTGCCACCGAAGGGAATGAGGCCGAGCAGCTTGCGCACGCCCGAGGCCTGGGAAGGGTCCAGGTCCTCGATCTGCCGTCGCAGTTCGAGGAGCGACTCGGACACGTGCGCACCGCCCGAGAAGCTGCCCTTCGACATCTCGCGTACGGGCGCTTCGAGCATTCGATTGCTCACGTTCGCAGCGGCCCGTATGTCTGCGTCCCCCATCGTGCGGATGCTCTCGGCCTTCTGCGCGAACTCCGGTGAGTGCTCATCGAGCTGCGCGATACCTGCGACGTACTCGGAGACCATCTCGTCGAGCCCCGGAAGCGCCGACTGATCGAGCGGCACCATCGAGGATGCCGCGGTTGGTTCCACCACTCCTACGGGCTGCGGTGCCGCGAGGGTCAACTCCGTCTGCGGCGCCGGTGGCTGGAGTGTCTGCTCGGCCGTGGGCTTCGCACCTGTAGGCGGGGACGGGCTCGTCGGAGGGGTGGTGGTCATGGTTACCCCGATCGTTGCGTGCTGCTGGAGACGGGAGCGGTGTTCGTGTCAGTGGCGGGTGGTGTGTTGCGCGGGCCCAGTGTCGCTTGGAGAGCGGCGACGATTCGGTCGATCAGCGTCTCGAGGTTGTCGTACGTGGGCGGGTCGATCACGTCGAGCAGCTGGGTCTGCACGGCCGCGACGTTGTGCTGCTTCACGAAGTCTGCGAACGCTGCCGGCTTCGCGGTGCGGAACCCGTTGTCGACGGCAAGCTGTTGAAGGGCCGGGTCGCTCGTCAGCAACCTTCCCACCGCGTCGCCGTTCGCGGTGAGTGGAACCAACGTGTGCTTCGACAAGACGTCGGGATCCGGGTACATCAGCACGATCGTGGGCTGGATGCTGCCGTCGTTCGCGGCCGCACGGGCGACGTACTGCGCCTCATAGATGATCTCCATCGGCGTCTTGCCGATCCCGATGGAGAGATAGTCCTCGAACAGCGATTCCGAGGACTGTTCGGTGTAGCCCTGCTTCAAGAACAGGGGGCTCACGTCGTTGACGACGCCGTCGACCTGCATCGGGCTGTCGACCGGACTGTTGTTGTTCGCGACATCGCTGGCGATCGACGCGT
>DASQHW010000294.1:0-2133 GCA_035631895.1 Acidimicrobiia bacterium
GTGAGCACCCGTCGGGCCTTCGCGTCGAGCGTCACCTCCGGCACCTGGCCCGCGCGCACGGCCTCGGCCAGCGGGGTGCCGAACCATTGGGGCGGCCCGGGCATCTCGAGATCCAGTCCCGCGTTTGCCGCCGCCACCGTGCTGTGCGTGCCGTACCAATCGGACATCACGACGCCCTCGAAGCCCCATTCTTCGCGCAACATTCTCAGCAGCGGCTCGTGCTCGCTGCAGTACGTCCCGTGCACGCGGTTGTACGCCGTCATCAGCGCCCACGTGCCCGCTTCTGTCACCGCGGCCTCGAACGGCACGAGCGAGATCTCCCGCAACGTTCGCTCGTCGAGCTCGGAGCTGATCGTCATGCGTTCGAACTCCGAATCGTTGGCAACGAAGTGCTTCACCGTGCAACCGACACCTTGGGATTGCACGCCGGTGATGTACGCAACCGCGAGGCGCGCCGAGAGAAACGGGTCCTCTGCGAAACACTCGAAGTTGCGGCCCGCGAGCGGGTGCCGGTGGATGTTGACAGTCGGCGCGAGAAGCGCGTGCGCCTGCTTGCGCTTCGCCTCGATGCCGAGTCGCGTTCCGACCTCGTGCACCAGCTCCGGGTTCCAGGTCGCGCCCAGCGCCGAGCCGCAAGGGAAGTTGGCGGACGGCCGGCCCGACCACTGCTCACCCCGAGCGCCGCTCGGTCCGTCGGTGACCTTCAGCGGCGGGATGCCGAGCCGCTCGACGGCCGGGCCGTGCCAGAGGTCGATACCGGCAACGAGTGCGGCCTTCTCGTCGACGGTCAACTCGGCCACCAGCTTCTCGATCCGCTCGCTCATCGCTCTCCGCTCTCGCTGATTGAGGGAATCCTCTGCCACGATGCCGCGATGGAACAACTCCACGGGAAGATCGCGGTCGTCACCGGCGCGGCGAGCGGCATCGGCTGGGCCCTTGCCCAGCGCCTCGTCGCCGAGGGAATGCAGGTCGTCGCGGCGGACGTCGAGCGGGTCTCCGCGGCGGGAGTGAGCCCGTACATCGCCGACGTCAGCCGGTTCGACGACGTTGCTGCGCTCGCCGATCACGCGTACGACACCTTCGGCGCCGTCGACGTGCTCTGCAACAACGCGGGAGTGTTCGCGGGCGGCCTCATGTGGGAGCGTCCGGCGTCGGACTTCACGTGGACGCTCGGCGTCAACCTCTGGGGCATCCTCAACGGCATTCGCGCATTCGTGCCACGCATGCTGGCCGCGGGCACACCGGGCCACATCGTCAACACCGTGTCAATGGCGGGGCTCTGCACGAACGCGTTCTCGGGCCCGTACACCATCTCCAAATTCGCGGCGCTCGCCGCGACGGAATGCCTCGCGCACGACCTGGCGTCGATGGGCTCGGTCATCAAGGTGTCCGCCGTCGTTCCCGGCGCGGTCGCGACGAGTATCGGGGCGTCCGGGCGCAACCGGCCGGCCGCGCTCGCCGCGACGCGCAGCGACGACGCCGCCTTCGTGGAACAAGCGCTCGTCGACCTCACCAGCACACAGGGTGCACCGCCGGAAGAGGTGGCGAACCTGATCGTCGACGCCATCCACAACGACCAGTTCCTCGTCCCGACGCGCCCGAGCTACAGCGAGCAGATCCGGATCCGCGCCGATGCGCTGGTCGCGAAGGAACTCCCACCGATGCCTGCGTTCGATTCACTCACGCAAGGAGCCGTGCCGCGGCGCGCTTGCGCAATCGGGCGTGCCGACCGACCCCTTCGGCCCGGTCGATCGACTCGACGAGCAGGCGTGACACATTCACACCCAGCCAGCGCCAGGGCTCGCGCTCCCACTTCGGCGATGTGTGACCGACCCACGGGAGCCGCACGAGCGGCGAGTCCCGGCCGAGCACGAGATCGGCGATCGTGCGGCCCGCGAGATTCGTCGTGCTCACGCCGTCACCGACGTAGCCGCCCGCCCAGGCGAGACCCGTGCCGCGGTCGAACCCCACGGAGGGATACCAATCGCGCGGCACGGCCACCGCGCCGCCCCACCGGTGTGTGATCGCCGCGTCGCCGAGCTTCGGGAACAAGGCACGCAGCGTGTCGTGCAGCCGCCCGAACACTCGCGTGTCGACGTCGAACGCGGGTCGGACTCGCGAGCCGAAGTGGTA
>DASQHW010000295.1:0-2636 GCA_035631895.1 Acidimicrobiia bacterium
GTCGATCACTTGCATGCCCGTGATGGCCGCGTTCGTCGCGTCGGTGACGTGCACCGTTCCTTCTGACAACGTCCACGCGATCCACGTGTCGACCGTGCCGAAGCAGAGGTCGCGTGCAGCTCCTCGATCCGGGAGCTGATCGAGGAGCCATTGCAACTTCGTCGCCGACTCGTTGGGGCCGACGCGAAGCCCTTGCTCGCGCAACGCGAGACACGCGCCGACCGTCCGCAGGTCCTGCCATCCGATGCCCGGCCCGATCGGTTCGCCGGGCCGCCGATCCCACACGATCGTCGAGCCACGCTGGTTCGAGATCCCGACGCCGTCAACCGGCCCCGCGCCGGCGAGCGCGTTGCGGGCGAGCTCGATACAGGTGGCGGCCATGATCCGAGCGTCGAATTCCACCAGCCCGTCGGCCGGAGAATGCGGCAGCAGATCGCGCATGCACCCGCTGATCTCGGTGCCCGAGGCGTCGAACACGCACGCGCGCACACTGCTCGTGCCGATGTCGAGGACGAGCACCCGACCTACGGCCACGGCACGTCACCGAACGGGCTTCGCAAGCCGAGCTTGCCGGGATTGCACACACCGTTCGGGTCGAGTGCGTCCTTGACCCGCTGCAACACGCCGAAGCCGGCGCCGAGGGCCTCCGGGACGAAGCGTGCGCGGTTGAGGCCCACCCCGTGGTGGTGTGACAGCGCGCCGCCGGCTTGGAGCACCGCACGCTGACCGGCGTCCCAGACGGCGCGGTAATACGTCTCCCGCTCCTCTGCCGGTGGTCTCCCGGCGAACGTGAAGTACAGACAGCCGCCGTCGCGATACGAGTGGCTCTGATGCGCGGACGCGACGAGGGTGTGCTCCACCGCCCGTATCGCTTCGGTGGCGCGCGCGTACATGTCGGGCAACGCGCGCCACGAGCCCGAAACCTCCATCGTGTCGACGACGAGGCCGCGAGAGATCAGCGCCTCGAGCGCGGAGACGTCGTTGCGGTGGCCGAGCCACCGGCCGACGAGCTCGATATCGAGTGGCTCCGCCTGTGCCCGTGCCGTCTCCTCGTCGACGACGCGCCGCGTGGACTCGACGACGTGGGCGTCCCCCTCGTCGAGCACCAACAGGACGTTGGCCGAGCCGGTCTGGTAGCTGCGATCGCCTTCGATCGGGTCGTACAAACGCAGCACCGCCGGTGTGGCGCCCCGTTGCACCATGCGGCGCATTGCGTCGAGCGCCGCGGTGAACGTCGCGAACGCGTACGCGCCGCGCATCTCGGCAGGGGGCGAGCGGTGGGCGCGCAACCGGGCGCCGACGATGATCCCGAGCGTGCCTTCGGATCCCACGAACAGCTGGGTGAGGTCCGGGCCGACCGCCGCTCGCGGTGCGCCACCCGTGTGCAGGAGCGTGCCGTCGGCGAGCACGACGTCGAGGCCCTGGACGATGTCCTCGATCTTGCCGTACCGCGTGGAGAACTGGCCGGCACCACGGCACGCGAGCCAGCCGCCGACGGTTGACAGCGCCATCGACTGTGGCCAATGCCCGCACGTGAGCCCGTGCTCCGCGTGCAGGATGTCCTCGAACACGTCGCCGAACGTCCCCGGGCGCACGTCGACCAGCAGCGACGTGTCGTCCACCTCCACGATGCCGGAGAGGCCGGTGAGATCGAGCAGCACGCCTCCGAACGCCGGAACGCTCGCTCCACATACGCCGCTCCGGCCCGCCGCCGCGGTCACGGGGACGCGGGCGTCATTGCACGCGCGCATCACGCTCCGGACCTGTTCGACATCCGCCGGACGGACGACGACCGAAGCGCGCGCTGCCACCTGCCGGTCGAGCGCCCAGATCATCGCGAGCGGCCACCAGTCGCGGCTCGCCTCCGCGCCCACCTCGGGCGCATCGCTCACCTCGGCGCCGCTCGCGACCAGCCGCGACCGCAGCGCCTCGTCGACCTCGATCCGCGTGCCGGCGAGCCGGTCCCCGATCTGTCCGCCGGCGAACGCGATGGGAGGTGTCGGCGCGCCGCGCTTGGTGTCCACGACCGCGGAGACTAGGGATCAGGTGGGAGGTTGCGACAATGCGTCGAGCGCGGTCTCGGGGAGTCCGCCGGCCTCGCGCTCCTTGTCGACGAGGTCCCGGTACGCGGCCACCTGGGAGACGCGCTCGTCATCGGACCAGCCCAGCTCGTCGCCCATCAACGTGGCGACGTCCTCGGCTGCCACGACCGAGGCGTCGCGTGCCAGCAGGCGCGCACGGGTGCGACGGGACAGTACGTCGTCAACGGTCCGCGCCAGCTCGGCGCGAGCGGCGTATACGACCTCGGCCCGTGAGTAGGGCAGGCCTTCGACAAGCGGTCGGGCCAGCTGCGGGTCGGCGTCCTGGAGTGCGACGACGTCGCGAGCGTCCGCGCCGTAGCGCTCGCCGAGCTCCTTCGGGATGTCCGGCGCGTCCCAGCCTTCGGCGCCGTGCAGCTGCACTTGCTTGGTGCGGCTCCTGCCGCGGCGCCCGAGCGATTTGTTCACGGCGTCGACCGTGTCGGCGGCCATGCGCCGGTACGTCGTCAGCTTCCCTCCGGTCACCGTGACCACACCGCTGGGTGTCACCAGCACGGCATGCCGGCGCGAGAGGTCGGCGGTGCGTTCGCTGTTCGC
>DASQHW010000296.1:0-2410 GCA_035631895.1 Acidimicrobiia bacterium
GGAACGAGATCATGCAGTGGATCTGGTTCCAGGAGGAGCCGACGATCGCTTCGGCGCCGTACGCCTACTACTCCGTGTACCGACTCGCGAGCGAACACGTGAAGGTGATGGTGAGCGGCAACGGCGGAGACGAGCTCCTCGCCGGCTACATCCCCTACTTCCGCGCGTACCTCACATCGGCGATCGCGCAGCATCACTACCTCGCAGGCGCGCGCGAGATCGCGAAGGGATGGGATCTCTACAAGAAATACTTCGGTGAGATCGTGCGCGCCCGTATGCCCGGTCGGCGATCGAACGAGGTCACGGCGCGAGAACTGTTGCGAGACGGCGCAACCGTGCACTTCGAGACACACAAGAACCTCAACGAGCGGCTCGCGAGCGACGTGCTGCGATACTCGACCCCGGACCTTCTGCGTTACGAGGACAAGAACTCGATGGCGGTCTCGATCGAGGCGCGCGTCCCGTTCCTCGACCACGAGATGGTGGAGTACATCTTCGCACTCCCCATTGACCAGAAGATCAAGGGCGGTTGGAACCGTGCGGTGTACCGCAACGCCATGAGGGGTCGTATGCCGGAGAAGAACCGGCTGCGTCGTTCCAAAATAGGGTTCACGAACCCCGACATCACGTGGATGAAGGCGAGAGCCGACTACATCCGCGACATCTTCTCGTCCCGCACGCTCGCAAACCGCGAGGTGTACGACCAGCCGCAGCTCGTACGCGCGTGGGACGAGTACCTCGCGGGTCGTCCCGGCGACGGCTTGATCTTCTGGCGCGTGCTCGTGACCGAGCTGTGGATGCGCCGTTACATCGACGGCACCGTGGCGTTGGCCGCGTGACGATCGTGAAGGCCCGCGGGGTCGACTACGAGCGGATCCCCGTGCAGACCCATCTCATCCATATCAAGGAACCGCTGCCGCCCGTCTTCGACGAGTACGTGAAACCGCTGACGCAACCCGGCGACTGGCTCGCAGTGTCGGAGAAGTTCGTCACGATCTCGCAGGGCCGCGTGATCCACCACTCGGTGGTGCGGCCCGGCCGCCTCGCCAAGCTCCTCGTGAAGGGTGTGACCAAGCACCCCGACGACGTCGGCTACTCCGATCCCCGCAAGATGCAGGTCGCGATCATGCAAGCCGGCTGGTGGCGGATGCTCTTCGCGATGGTGCTCGGGGGCCTCTCGCGGGTGCTGCTGCGCCGGCGCGGCGACTTCTACCGCATCGCCGGCCACCGCATCTCGGAGATCGACGGGTTCAGCCCGGCGACCGTCAAGCCGTTCGACGAGTTCGCGATGCTCGGCCCCGCCGATCCCGACCAAGCATGCGCCGAGCTGGCCGCACACGTCCGATTGCCCGTCGCGATCGTCGACGCCAACAACATCAACGTGGAGGTGCTCGGCACGAGCCCGGGCTTCCCGCTCGATCGCGCGGTCGTCCGGGAGGTGTTGCTCGACAACCCCCTGGGGCAGCACGACGAACGCACCCCGATCATCATCGTCCGCGCGATGAACGCCTGAACACTTATGATCCGCCGGCCGCCGGTCGGCGAACCTGTGGCGAAGCGACGCAAGGGGGATGCGGTATGACATTGCGAGTCGTCGGCGCGGGGCTGGGACGGACGGGGACCCATTCCCTCAAGGTTGCGCTCGAACAGCTCCTGGGTGGCCCGTGCTACCACATGCTCGAAGTCATGGCTCATCCGGAGTTCGCACGGAACTGGCAGCGTGCGATCGACGGCGAGCCTGTCGACTGGCAGGTCGTGATGGACGGCTACGTGGCCGCCGTCGACTGGCCGGCCGCCGCGTTCTGGCGTGAGCTCGCCGACGCGAACCCGGACGCGATCGTGCTGCTCTCGACTCGATCCAGTGCCGACGCGTGGTGGAAGAGCGCGAACGAGACGATCTTCGAGATCTCTCGCCGTGAAGCGCCATCCGAGCCCGAGCTCGCCGAGTTCGTGCAGATGCCGAGAGCGATGCTGACCAAGACGTTCACACCGAACTGGTCGGACGAAGACGATGCGAAGCGGGCGTACGAGGCGCACAACGCGAGCGTGCGGGCGACCGTGCCCAACGAGCGGCTCGTCGACTGGCAGCCGGGCGACGGTTGGGAGCCGATCTGTCACGCGCTCGGCATGCCCGTACCGGACACGCCGTTCCCTCACGTGAACACCACCGACGAGTTCCGCATGATGCTCGGTCTCGACGCGAGCTGAACGCACGACATGCCCGCTGACGGAATCGACCGCCGGACGCTCCTTCGGTTCGGTGGATACACCGCACTCGGCGCCGCCGCCGCGTACGCGCTCGTGGCGTGTGGCGACGGGAGCGCGCGCACGGCGGCGCCTTCCCCGACGCGCGCACCCGCGTCGCCCCCTCTCGTCGACACTGCCGCACCGTGGTGGCTCCGCGGCGACT
>DASQHW010000297.1:0-2654 GCA_035631895.1 Acidimicrobiia bacterium
GTTCGGCTCGCCGATACCAGCGCGACGTCGACATCGTTTAGCTGGTTTGCGGCGGTGCCGCGGATCTGGCGCACGGCTTCGGTGACCATGTTGAGCCCGTGGATGTAGCCCTCGCCGATCAGGCCGCCGTTGGTGTTGCACGGCAGCGCGCCGCCGGGCGCGAGATTCCCGTCGGCGATGAAGTCGTTCGCCTCGCCCAACCCGCAGAAGCCGAGCGCTTCGAGCTGGATGAGCAGGATCGGTGAGAAGGCGTCGTAGATCATTGCGAGGTCGATCTCGTCGCGTCGGAAGCCGGCGTCGTCGAACAGACGCTTGGCGAGCACGACGGACGATTCCATGATCGAGAGATCGGGCCGGTAGTGGTCGGATGCGATCTCTTGTTCGAAGAGCGCGGCCCCTGCGACGGCGGCGATGCCGACCGGGGGATGCGGCATGGTCGCCGCGCGTCTGCGGCTCGTGACGATCAGCGCGATCGCGCCGTCGGTTTCTTGGCAGCAGTCGAACATGCGGATGCACGGCTCCGCGATCCAGCGCGACGCCTGGTGGTCGCCGAGTGTGATCGGACGCTGGTAGCCCCAGGCGTCCGGATTCGTTGCCGCGTACGCGCGCAGCTGCACGACCGCGCGGCCGAAGTCCTCACTCGTCGCGCCGTACCGGTGCATGTAGCGCGTCGCGTTGAACGCGATCCACGACGCGGGTGTGAGCGCGCCGTGTGGCGTGCACCACTGGCTCGCGGTGGTCCCGGCATGGGTGTTGCCAACCGTGGGGGCGATCTTGGTGCCGCCGAAGCGCGTCGCGCCCGAGCGTGCTCGCACCGCGCGGTAGGCGACGACGACGTCGGCAACGCCGGCGGCGACGGCCGCCGCCGCGTGCATCAGCACGCCCATGGAGCCGCCGCCGCCGTAGGGGACGCGGGAGGAGTAGCCGATCTCCTCGAAGCCGACCGAGCGGACGAGTTCGGTTTCTTCGACCGGGTCGATGGTGTAGCTGACGAGACCGTCGACTTCCCCTACGTCGACCTGCGCGTCGGCGCAGGCTGCGACGATCGCCTCGCTCGCCAGTTGCAGCTCCGTGCGGCCGGCGTAGCGGGAGAACTCGGTCTGGCCCATGCCGGCGATCGCGGTCGCGTCACGCGCCAGGACGTGCGAACGGGTCATGTTGTTTCCTTCGCGCGCGGCGCGGAGCGAAAGACCGGCACGGTACCGCCGTCGCTCGTCGGCTCGAAGTCGACAGTGAGCCGCATCCCGACACGGATATCTGCGGGCTCAACGCCGACGAGGTTGGTTACGATGCGCACTCCTTCGTCGAGGTCGACGAGCGCCGCGAGTAACGGGTACGCGAACAGCGGACTGCGCGGGTGGTGCAGCACCGCGTAGCTGTACAGCGACCCGGTCCCCGCGAGGCGCTGCACGTGCCACTCGAGGCTGCGGCAGTGCGGGCACATCGGTCGCGGCGGGTGCCGCAGCTTCCCGCAGACGCCGCAGCATTGCGCCACCAGTTTGTGACGTGCGACCGCATCCCAGTAGACGGCGCTGTCGTCGGTGGGACGCGGCGCCGGCCGAGTCGTCACAGGTTCCACACCCGGGCCGCGTTGCCGTTCACGATCAGGTCCCGCTCGCGCGGGTCGGCGTCCGCGAACATCGCGTCGACGATCGCCTTCGAGTTCGGGAAACTCGTCGCCGGATGCGGATAGTCCGAAGACCACATCACGTTCTCGACACCGAGCCGGCCGCGGGCCTGCGCCAGCGCGTCGGGTTCGTCGACGAAGGTGAGGAAGACGTTGCGGCGGAAGTAGTAGCTGGGGAGCTCGGTGATCGCCGGGAACTCGTAGCCTTGTCGCGTCGCGAGATCGTCGGCGAGGTACAGCCACCATGACAACCAGCCCAGCCCTGGCTCGACGAACACCACTTTGAGCCGCGGGAACTTCTCGAAGACACCGCCCATGATCCACATGCCGAGCGATTCGGCCGCTGACAGCGGCACCATGGGAACGAAGATGCCCTTCTGGGGTGTCGGATCGCGTTGTGCGAGATCGTCGAGCATGGTGTTCATGCCGATGTGGCAGCAGATCGGGAGCCCCGTCTCTTGGATGACGGAGAACAGCGGCTCGTAGCGTGTGTCCCAGTAGTCGGCGAGGCCGAGCTCGGCCGGGAACACCGGGAGCTGGAGTGACTTGCAGTTGTTCGCGGCCGCCCACTGCACCTCGGCGATCGCCTCGTCGAGGTCGTGGATCGGGATCTGGTACGACACGATCAGCCGGTTCGGGTCTTCGGACGCGAAGTCGGCGAGCGCCGTGTTGAACGCCCGTGTCGCTTCCATGCGGCCGTCGCGGACGAGGTACAGGTATCGGAAGGCCGAGACCTCACAGTAGGTGACGGACGCCTCGACGCCGTCGCGGTCCATGTCGGCGAGGCGCGCCTTCGCGTCCCTGTGACCGGCGGCGTCGAAGACGATGTGACCGCGACCCTTGCCCATACCGACGCGCGACGTCGGCGCACCGAGATGCTGTTGCTCGCGCCAGCGCTGGTTCGCCTCCACGGAGCGCAGCTTTGTCATGGATGCCGCGAACTCCCGCAGCGCCGCGTCGTAGGCGTCGTGGTATTTCGACGCCAGGTGGGCCTTGACCGAGTCGTGGCCGAGGTCGACGTGGTCGT
>DASQHW010000298.1:0-5663 GCA_035631895.1 Acidimicrobiia bacterium
GCTTCAACTGGAACGGCGCGCTGTCGTCGTCGAAGTCGTAGCACGTGCGGCCGGCGCCTTCGAGCGCCTGGATCTCGCCGACGAAGATGCCGTGCATCAGCGAACGCGAACGCTCGCCGGCCGAGGGGCGGTCAGCGGCCATCTTGGCCGGTCCCGTGTTGCGCACTGCCATCTTGGCGCCGCGCGGATCGAAGATGCGGTCCTCGATCTTGCTACGCACGAAGCGTTCGTCGCGGGCGAGCTCGGACTCGGCAAGGAACTTCTTCATGATGTTGCGACCTCCGCGAGGTGTGCGCTGTCGTCTCTGTTAGGCATTGGTCGTCTCCACGCTCCGCTCCCCTACGGTCGCTGCGCTGCCGTCTCTGTTACGCATTGGTCGACTCCACGCTCCGCTCCCCTACGGTCGCTGCGCTGTCGTCTCCCAGGCTACCGGGGTCGGCGATGCCTCCCGATGCGATGTAGAGCTCCTCGAGCTCGGCCTGGCGGCGCGCGGCCCGTGCGACCTTGGCCGGCGTGTCGAGCAACGACTGGATCAACATTTCACCGTCGCGCCAATCCTCGAAGTCGTCTTGCAGCGCGAAGTTGAGTGAGCGGATCGTCGGCGCGTCGGTGATCCGGCTCGTGCCGTTGAGGTGATACGTGTACACGCCGATCAGGCGCGGGATCAGCACGCGGTATACGCCCACCAGCTTCTCGATCGTGAGCTCCGCCGCTTCGGGCTCGCGGACTGCGTCCATGAACGCGACGAACGCATCGTTCGCCGGCACCGTCAACCGATCGGGGTTCATCTCCCGCAGCTCCGGGAGGCGCTTGTGCCACAGCTCCGCGTGCCACGCGTGGTGATACGTGTGCCGTCCGAGCACCATCTTGACGTCGAGCTCGGGCACGGTCGCGACCCAGCCGCCGAGGGCCTCGAACAGGCGCATCTCGGTCCACTTGTAGTTGCCGATCCGGCGAGCGGAGTCCTCGACCGAGAACAGTCCCGGCAGCTCGCGCCGGTCCCAGGGCGAGAACGCCGGACGCGGTTTGGTTTTCTCAGTCATCCGGGTGATTCTCGGCGGTGCTTGACCGATCGGTCAAGCGGGCCCTCCCCCGGCCACTTCGCCACACGCGCGATTCGGCGATGACGATGCCGCTGAAGAGCACCACTGAGCCCACGTATCCGAGCGTGCCGAGGCGTTCGCCGACGGCGTAGCCGACGGCCCCGGCGACGATCGGCTCGAATTGCAGGATCACCGCGGCCCGGCTCGGTTCGACCCAGCGCTGTCCCCAGAGCTGCAAGGTGAACGCGCCCGCGCTGCAGAACACCCCGGTGACGACCGCGGCGAGCACGACGCGACCTGTGATGCTCCCGAGACCACTGACCACGACGACCGGGATTGCCAGTGCCGTGAAGATCAGCAGCTGCACCGTGGTGAGGGCGACGGGGTCGAACCGCTGCGACAACTGGCCACCGAGGAAGATCCACAGGCCGAACATGAACGCGCAACCGAGCGTGAACGTGTCGCCCGCGCCGAGCTGCAGCGTGCCGCCCTCGAGGAGATAGAGACCCAGCACCGAGATCCCGACTGCGAGCAGCACGTTGGACGGTGGCCGGCGCCGGGTGACGACCGTCTCGATGACCGGTGTGAACACCACGAACAAGCCCGTGATGAATGCCGAGTTCGACGTCGACGTGCGCTGGAGCCCGAGGTTCTGGAGCCAGTAGCCCGCGAAGCCGACGACACCGAACAACGCGGCACCGAGCGCGAAGTCGCGCACGGTCACCCGGGCATCGGCACCCTGGCGGCGCCATCCGCGGCGGAACGCGAACGGCATCAGCACCGCGGCACCGACCGCGAAGCGCAACAGGATGAAGCCGACCGCACTGACGTCCTCCAGCGCGGTCTGCACGATCTTGAACGTCGCCCCGTAAGCGACCGTCGACCCGATCAGGGCGAGCTCGGGGACGAACGGGCGCGGCGCGTTCCAGGTCGCCGGCTCGGCCGATGTCAGCCGAGCCAACGGTTCGTGATCGGGAGCCGGCGGTCCTTGCCGAATGCCTTGGGCGACACGCGCACGCCCGGTGGTGCCTGCCGGCGCTTGTACTCGTTGCGGTCGATCATCCGGGCGACGCGCTTGACCAGATCGGGGTCGTGTCCGCGCGCGATCAGCTCTCCAACGGAGAGGTCACCCTCGACATAGCCCTCGATGATCGGGTCGAGCACGTCGTACGGGGGCAGGGAGTCGGCGTCGAGCTGGCCGGGCGCGAGCTCGGCCGAGGGCGGCTTCTCGAGCACGTGCTCGGGGACGATGTCACGGCCCTTGCGCCGGTTGAGGTCGCGGCACAGCGCATAGACGAGGGTCTTCGGGACGTCTTTGATCACCGCGAAGCCCCCGGCCATGTCGCCGTACAACGTTGCATATCCCGTGGCCATCTCGCTCTTGTTGCCGGTGGTGAGCACCATCCAGCCGAACTTGTTCGAGATCGTCATCAGGACGTTGCCGCGGATTCGCGCTTGTACGTTCTCCTCGGCGAGTCCAGCGGTGGTGGCTTCGAAGATCGGTGCGAGCATTGCCTCGAATGCCCGGTGCGCGGGCTCGATCGGCACCGCGTGCGTTCGGATGCCGAGCCTTTCCGCCAGCACTTCGGCATCCCTGACGCTGTGGTCGCTCGAATAGCGCGATGGCATGAGCACGCCCGTGACGTGGCCGGCACCGAGTGCGTCCACCGCGATCGCAGCGACGAGCGACGAGTCCACGCCGCCCGACAGCCCGATCAGCACGTCTGTGAACCCGTTCTTCGTCACGTAGTCGCGTGTCCCGAGCACGAGCGCCTCGTAGACCTCTTGGACGGGAGGGAGCACCCGCTCGATGCGGGGCTGCACCCTGCTGTCGTCGATCCGGGCGTCCGAGACGGCGATCTCCGGGAGCTGGACGGCGCGCGCGCGACCGCGCGGATCGAGCTGCCGCTTCCGGAAGGTCGGTCGCACGTCGAGGTCGACGACGAGAAGATCCTCGACGAATTGCTTCGCGCGCGCGACGAGGTGACCCTGCTCGTCGAAGACGAGCGACGCGCCGTCGAACACGAGCTCGTCCTGGCCCCCGATGAGGTTCGTGTAGACGATGGGCACCGACGCGTCGGCGGCGCGTGTCGCGAGCATCGTCTCGCGCTCTCGCCATCGCTGCGCGTAGTAGGGGGATGCGTTCAAATTCACGACGAGCTCCGCGCCGCCCGCGGCCTCCTCGAGGATCGGACCGCTCGGGCTCCAGGCGTCCTCACAGATGGAGACGCCGATGTTGACACCGGCGATCACGAACAACGTCGGTGGTTCGGTGCGCGGGACGAAATAGCGCTGCTCGTCGAACACGGCGTAATTGGGGAGCAGCTGCTTGCGGTATGTGCCGTGAACCCGGCCGTGCGCGCACACGGCAGCTGCGTTGTACAAGTCACGTCCGGGCTCCGGAAAGCCGATCACCGCAGCGCAGCGTCCGGTGCGGGCGGCGATCTTGTCGAGCGTCTCGACCGCCTGTGAGACGAACGCGGGCCGCAAGAGAAGGTCTTCGGGTGGATACCCGGTGACCGTGAGCTCCGGAAACACCACCAGATCGGCACCGGCGGCCTCGGCGGCGTCATACGCGTCGATAATCCGTTGGGCGTTGCCGGGAAGGTCGCCGACGACGACGTCGATCTGGGCGGCGGCGATGCGCAGGCGCGGCATACTCCAAGGATATGACCGTGATCGACCGCGCGGACGTGCGTGATGCCGTCGAGCGGTCCGCGGACCCGGCATGGGCCCGCGTTGCTCTCGAGCGCCTGTTGGACGCGCACCCGGGACTCGACGATCAGCTCGCGCACGACGCGACCTTGCTGGACGCGTTGGTTGCGGTATCGGTCGCGTCGCGATCGCTCTCCGTCGCCCTCGAACGCGATCGCGGCGCGGTCGAGATGCTGTGCGCGGATGCGTTGGGGGGAAGCATCTCGTTGGCCGATGCCCGCGAGCTGATCGGGCGCGAGGATCCGGCGTCCGAGCTGCGTCGGTGGAAGCGAAGGCAGGTCGCCCGGATCGCGGCACGCGATCTCCTCGGCGTCGCCGATCTCCGTGAGGTCGCGAGCGAGCTCGCCGACCTCGCTGCCGCGTGCCTCGAGGTTGCGCTCGCGGTCGCGGCCCCGCAGGTTCCGATGAGCATCATCGGGATGGGCAAGCTCGGGGGCGGCGAGCTGAACTACGCAAGCGACGTCGACGTGCTGTTCGTCCACGAAGGCGACGGCGAGACCGAAGCCGCCGAGCGCGCCGCCCGTGCAGTGCTTCGGGTCATGGGCACGCCGAGTCCCGACGGGATCGTGTTCCGCACCGATGCCGCGCTGCGACCCGAGGGTCGAGCCGGCGGCTTGAGCCGAACGTTGGAGGCCTACGAGGCGTACTGGGAGGGGTGGGCGCGCACCTGGGAACGTCAGGCGCTGATCAAGGCGCGGCCGGCCGCGGGCGACAAGGCTCTCGGTGCCGCGTTCATGTCCCGCGCGGAGAGGTTCGTGTGGCCCGAGGTCCTCGATCCCGACGCGGTCCGGGAGGTGCGGCTGATGAAGGCGAGCACAGAGGAGATGCTGCGCCGTCAGGGCGTCTCGGATCGCGAGATCAAGCGTGGCTACGGCGGCATCCGTGACATCGAGTTCGCCGTGCAGCTCCTCCAGATGGTGCACGGACGCGCCGATCAGCAGGTGCGCGCTCGGGCGACGCTCGACGCGCTCGAGCAGCTCGCGACCGGTGGGTACGTGAGCGGCGCGGATGCAGCGCAGCTCGAGGATGCGTACGTGTGGCTGCGCACGGTGGAGCACCGCCTACAGCTCGTCGACGAGCAGCAGACCCACACGATTCCGAAGGACACCACCGCCCGCACGCATCTGGCGCGGGTGCTCGGGTTCCGCGATTCCCCTGAGCTTTCGGCGGTCGAGGCCTTCGACGAGAACCACCGCCGTCATCAGACGGTCGTGCGTTCGATCCACGAGGAGGTGTTCTTCGCGCCGCTGCTCGACACGCTTGCCGGTGTCGGCGCGCTGCCTGAGCCGGCTGCCGAGGAGCGGCTACGCGCGTTCGGGTTCCGCGACATCGAACAGACGCGTGCCGCGCTGCACGAGCTGTCCGCCGGCCTGACACGGCGCTCACGCGTCATGCAGCAGCTTCTCCCGGCCATCCTCGGATGGCTGTCGGCCGCGCCCGATCCCGATCTCGGGCTGTTGCAGCTGCGCCGCCTGGTCGAGGGATACACACGTTCTTCGACGCTCGCACGCCGGTTCCGGGAGACCCCCGTCGCGGCGGAGCGGGCCTGCCGCATCCTCGGTTCCTCCCGCGTGCTCGGTCTCGCCCTGCACCGTCACCCCGATGTGGTCGACGCACTGGCCGACGACGCGTTCGTCTCCGGGGAGTCGCCACGGGATGCACTCGTCGACGCCGCGGTAGAGAGCCTCGACTGGCGCAGCGACGACGAAGGCAGGAGGGCAGGCCTGCGACGCTTCAAGCGTCGTGAGCTCCTCCGGATCGGTGCACGTGACATCGTCGGTGGCGCGCATCTGGCCTCGATCGGACGTGAGCTCTCGCACCTCGCCGACGCGTGCGTGGAAGCCGCGCTGCAGTCGTTGGAGCCGACGCTGCCGTTCGCCGTCATCGGCCTCGGGCGGCTCGGCG
>DASQHW010000299.1:0-14409 GCA_035631895.1 Acidimicrobiia bacterium
ATCCCATCTTCAGGTATCCGGGGCGGCTCTTGTCGTTTGGGGTGTTGAACACGAAGTCGACGCCGACGCTTCGAAGATCGTCGATCGCCGCAAGGGTGAGTCGACGAAAGATGCCGCGACCCTGCTGATCGGGCGCGGTCGCGGTGTCAACCGCGCGCACCGCGCGACGGATCCTTCCATCGGGGTGCTCGAATTCCCATCGCAAGAAGGTCCGGAACCCGACGATCCGTCCCTCGACGACCGCGACCCAGCCCGGGGACGTCCCGAATACGTTTCGTTCATGCTTCCACTCGAAGAACTCGGTGAATTCCGGGCTTCGGCTCCATCCCAGCGAGCGGGCGAGCAACTCGAGGACTGCGGGCCGGTCCTCCGGGACGGCGCGACGCACCGAAACCGCGGCAACCCGGCTCACGTGCGCACCGCTTCGCGATAGATGCCTTCGACCTCACGCACGGTGTGCTCGATGTTCAGCGTCTCGGCCGTCTCCAGTGCGCAACGCGACATCTCGGCGCGGCGGCGCGGATCGCGCAAGAGCACAAGCAGTGCCTCGGCGAGGCATTCGGGATCGCGCGCGGGGACCAGCACGGCCTCACGACCGTCGGTCACCAGCTCGTCGACGCCACCGACACGGGTGGCCGCGACCGGCAAGCCCATCGCAAGTGCTTCCATGAGGGCAACGGGGAGGCCTTCATGGTGAGACGGAAGACAGAACACGTCGAACGCCGACATCACCCGTGCCGCGTCGGGGCGGTGACCGAGCAGCTGAAATCGGTCGCCGAGCCCCAGTCGCGCATGCAACGCCCGCAACTCGTGCTCGAGTGGTCCGCGCCCGACGGACACGAATCGGACGCCCTCGACCTGGTCGAGCACGGTGCGCGCCGCATGCAGCAGGTCCGGATACCCCTTGGTGGCACGGAGGTTCGCGACCGTCCCCACCACGAGGTCGCCGTCCTCGACGCCGAGCGATGCCCGCACGGCGTCACGGGCGGATATCCCGGCGCGCACTTTGACGGTATCGATCCCGTGTCGCACGACTCGCGTACGTGCCCGCATCTCCGGCGGCAGCGAATCGCGCACGGCAGCCGAGACGGCGAGGCGTACCTCGCGAGAATCGGCGGTCAGACGGTCCGAGAAACGGGTAAGGCGAGTGTGGCTCTGCCAGACGTTGTGCTCGGTCACGATGATTCGCGGCCGGTCGCGTCTGGGCAACGACCTCACGGCGAGCCGTGCACCGACCGCCATCAGGGGCGAATGGACGTGGATCACATCGAAGCGCCCGGCAGTCAGCATGTGCCGCAGTTCCAACATCCAGCGCACGTTCAAGGAAGAGCGGCCGTCGAAGCAGGTCGTCTCGACGTCCTCGTCCCGCAGCGCGCCGGCAAGGTCCGACTTCGCTTGCAGCAGATACGCAACTGCCGGCCGGACTCGCTGCCGATCGCGATACCGGGCGCTCATCAGCAGCAACTGCTCGGCTCCGCCGACACCGAGGCCCTTGATCAACCACAGCACCTGCAGCCGGTGATTTTCCGCGGTCGGTACTTCACTTTCTGCAGCCGTCACGGTGCGTAGTATTCTGAAGGCACATACGGAGGCCAAATTCCGATGCTAAGGATCGAACCCTGAGCGCTCAAGACGTCTTCCGTGCGATCCGGCGCCGATGGCGCATCGTGGTCGGGGTCTTCCTTCTGGCATGTGTGGGCGTTGGCGTCTTCGTATTCAACCGGAAGAGCCAGAACCATCCCGTCCGTTACGTGAGCACCGTGACGATACGTGTCGCGCCCGCGCCGCCGCCGACGGACAAGAACGCGAAGAAGACGCCGTCGACCACCACCCCTCTTGTCGTGCCCTCGCCGGCAGCAACGCTCGCCAGCCGTCCCGCAACCGAGAGAGCGGCACTCGCGGCTTCGCACCTCCCGCCGGGCGAAGAAAAGACGATCTCCCTCCGCGCAAGGCCGAACGCGACCGCGGACCTTCTCTCGCTGGTGGTCAGCGCGCCAACCCGCGTCGAAGCGACGACCGTCGCCAAGAACTGGGCAGACCAATTCATCCTGGCCCGCAAGGAAGACGCCACGAGGGCCGTGATACGCAAGCGCACGTCGCTGAACAAGCAGGAGAAGACGGTGCACGACGAGCTCGTCGCCGTCGATCAGAAGCTGGGCAAGTTGCTGCCCGGGCAGTACGGCAATGCCGTGAAGTTCGACCAGCAGTTCGGAAGCACGGCCGGCGGCCAGAGCGGCGGCAGCAAGGCGCAAAATGGGCCGGCACCGCCCCCGATTCCCGAGGGCTCGGGACAGTCGGTGTACCTGCTCAACCTGGCATACGAGCGGCTCAACCTGATCCAACAGCTCACCGACACCGCCCAGAAAGCTGCCGCGGTCAATGTCACCGCCGCGACGCCCAATCAGTTCGCGCAGCTCCTCGGCCAAACCCCGGCGGCGCGCCTCACGAATGCCGAATCGACGAAGAAGCCGGCGCTCATCGCGCTGCTCGCCGGTCTCCTCGCCGCGCTCGCGGCGGCGGTGCTCGTCGACTTCTCCGATCGGACGATCCGGTATCCCGAGCAGGCTGCCGCGGCGTTCTCCGCGCCTGTCCTCTCGGTGATCCCATGGATCTCGAGGGATGTTGCAGCGCCCCATTCCACGATCGGTGAGGCATACCGGGGCCTTGCCGCGCTGTCCATCGCGACCGACCGCCTGCCGACGGCGATCATGGTCAGCGCCCCGACCGGTGGCGCGTACGAGGAGGTCGCCGCCAACTTTGCGGTCGCGCTCTCGAGTCTCGGCGTCAAGGTCGCGCTCATCGCCACGTCGTCGCACCAGAACTGGTACCTGAAGTCGCTCGCCAGGCCCGAAGACGGCCTCACGACGCTTCCGGAGCTCCTCACCCGGGCGCACAGCGGCACGCTCAACGGTGAGCTGATCGCCGAGCTGCAATCGGCGGAGAACCACTCGCCGAACCTCGTCGTGGTTCCCCCCGCCGCGGGGCCGATGGCACAGCTGCCGATCGACGGGTTGCCGCCGTTGCTCGAGGCGATCTCCGAGATGGGTGTCGACGTCACGGTGATCGCGGGCCCCCCGTTCCTCGAGGCCGCCGACGCGACGATCATCGCCTGGGCGACGCGCTCGGTGATGTGGGCGATCGCGCCGGGCGAGACCACTCGTGCCGACGCCCGCGCCGCCATCGCCCGGCTCGAGCTCGCCGGGGTCTCGTCGTTCGGCGTCGTCATGGTCGGAGCCGGCTCGAACGGGTCCTGAACGGGTGAACGCGGGCAACGGCGAGTCGCTGCCGCAGTCACCGGGCCTGGTGGCGAGCGGCTCGGTCGACCGCAGCCGCGCGGGCGCGCCGTGGTGGATGTACCGCCGGCCCGGTGGGTCGCAGCAAACTGACGCGCCTGTCGCGGCGGGCGAAGGTGCGCCACCGACCGCCGAAGAGTCGCGCTCAGTGCCCGCGATGCCGAACGCGACGCATGCAACAGACGGCGGGTCGGGCATCGGCGCAGTCATCGTCGCCGTGGTTCTGCTCCTGTTCCTCCTGGCAAGCGCACACTGGTTCGCGCAACCTCGCCTGTCGCGCGTGCTCGTGCCGGTGATCGGCCTCGTGGCCACCGTTGGGGCGGGGCGGTTGCTCGTGCGGCGGCATCCGGACGAGCCGTGGCTGCCTCACCTGCTCGTAGCCGGCGTGATCGTCAAGATCATCGGATGCGGGTTGCGCTACCGGACATTCGGTGACTCCGCCGACGCCTCCGTATACGACAGGTTCGGCAAACAGTTCGCCGCCTTCTGGCTACACAAGGCAGGCGCCGCGGCGCCGACCCTCACCGACCTGCGCAAGAGCAACTTCCTGCGCTGGTTCACCGGCGTTGTGTACTACGTCTTCGGTACGGACATGATCGCCGGCTACTTCGTGTTCGGCCTCCTCGCGTTCATCGGCTCATATCTCTGGTATCGCGCGGCAGCCGAGGCGCTGCCCTCGCTCGACCGGCGCCTCTTCCTCATCCTCGTCATGTTCGCGCCGAGCATCGCCTTTTGGCCGTCTTCGATCGGCAAGGAGGCCTTGATGCAGTTCGGGATCGGGTCCACCGCGCTCGGCACCGCGCACCTTCTGCAGAACCGCGTCATCCGCGGCCTGATCGTCGCGCTCCCGGGTGCGTTCCTGATGGCCATGGTCCGGCCGCACCTCCTGGGCCTCGTGACCCTCGCTGCGGGAGCGGCGTACGCGGCAGGCCGAACGAGACGCCGAGGGGCGGAAGATTCGGCCTCACTGTTCAAACCGATCGGGCTTGTCGTCGTCGGATTTCTTGTTGCCTTCACGGTGAGCCAGGGTGCGAAGTCGCTCGGTTTACCCTCGCTGAGCCTCGGGTCGGTGCAGAACGAGCTCGACAAGACGACGGCGAGCACCGGTCAGGGCAACTCGAAATTCAACAACGGCGGAAACTCGTTGTCACCGCTGCACCTTCCGCAAGGAGCGGTCACGGTGCTGCTGCGCCCGTTCCCGTACGAGGTGAATACCGGGCTCCAGATCCTCGCGTCGCTCGAGGGCGTGGCCCTCGCGGGCTTCATCATCCACCGAAGATCTTCGGTTGCGATGTCGCTGCGCAAGATACGAAGCTCACCGTTCCTGTTCTATTGCTGGACGCTCACGCTCCTCTATGCCATCACGTTCCAGGCATTCGCGAACTTCGGCCTCCTCGTACGACAGCGATCGCTCGTCCTCCCGGCGCTGTACGTGCTCTTGTGTCTCGATCCCTCCCGAGATCGCGTCTCGACCGAACCGGCTGCTCTGTCCGCGCCGCAGGATCTCGGTATCGCCGGCCGTGGCAGCTGAGGATCTACTCCGGCAGTCGTTCAAGGTCGCTTGCTCACTCGCAGACCACGCAAGACGCGCGGTGCCGGGCGCGGTGATCCTCCTGTATCACCGGGTCGGCCGGCAGTCACCGCTCGAGGTCGACCTCGATCCGGTGCTCTTCGACGAGCAGATGGCCGCGTTGAGCGCGTCCGGCCTCGTCGTCTCGCTCGCTGACGCGCTCGATCAACTGACGATTCCGCCGGCGCCGGCCGAGTCGCGCGTGGTCGTCACCTTCGACGACGGAACCGCCGATTTCGCCGACGTCGCACTGCCGATCATGGTGCGACACCGGGTGCCGGCGACGTTGTACGTCGCCACCGCGTTCGTCGAGGAGGGCCGGAATTTTCCGGACAACGGTCAGCCGTTGTCGTGGGCCGCCCTCCGCGACGCGTGCGCGACGGGCCTCGTCGACGTCGGATCGCACACGCACACGCATCGCCTGCTCGATCGCCTTCCGGGCCGAGACGTCGCGGACGAGCTCGACCGTTCGATCGGCCTGATACGTGAGCGTCTCGGACGCGCTCCGGTCGACTTCGCTTACCCGAAGGCCGTCATGGGATCGCCCGACGCCGCGGTGGAGGTGCACCGGCGTTTCCGCTCCGCCGCGATCGCGGGGACCCGTACGAACCCCTACGGGCGCAGCGACCTGTACCGGCTCGGCCGATCGCCGATCCAGATGAGCGACGGCATGCGCTGGTTCGAGCAGAAGGCCGCCGGAGGCATGGCCCTCGAGGGTACGGCGCGACGCTGGGTGGATCGGATCAGGTACGCGCGGTCTCAGTCATGATTCCGACGCGTCCGCTCGTCGCTCACATCACGACAACCGATATGAGCCTGGAGTGGTTGCTCGGCCCACAGCTCGAGGCCTTCTCCCGCGAAGGATTCGATGTCGTCGGTATCTCCGCCCCCGGTCCATTCGTCGACGCCATCGAACGGCGCGGAATACGCCACGTGCCGCTGCGTCACGCGACACGTGCCGTCGCGCCGGCAAGCGACGTCCGTGCGCTGCTCGAGCTCGTGGAGTTGCTCCGGCGCCTGCGGCCGACGATCGTGCACACGCACAACCCGAAACCCGGCCTGTACGGTCGCGTCGCGGCTCGTGTGGCGCATGTACCCGTGATCGTGAACACCGTGCACGGCTTGTATGCACAACCCGACAGCGCATTGTCCAAACGGGGGCTCGTGTACACCGCGGAGCGTGTGGCGAGCATGTGCTCGCACGCGGAGCTGGTGCAGAACGAGGAAGACCTTGCAACGCTCAGGCGCATCGGTGTGCCGGCACGGAAGCTCACGTTGCTGGGGAACGGCATCGACCTGAAGCGGTTCGATGCGGCAGCCGTCACGGCGTCCGACATCGCAGCGGCGCGGGCCGAGCTCGGCGCAAATCGCGAGGACGACGTCGTCGTCGGTACCGTCGGCCGCCTCGTACGCGAAAAGGGCTACCTCGAGGTCTTCGAGGCCGCACGACAGCTGCGCGACCACGACCCTCGGCTCAAGTTCGCGGTCGTCGGCGGCGAGGAGCACGGCAAGGCCGACACCCTGACACCGAGTGACCTCGCGCAGGCGCGCATTGCCGGCGTGCGGTTCCTGGGCTCCCGCGACAACGTCGTACCGCTGTACGCAGGGATGGACCTCTTCGTGCTGGCGTCGCATCGCGAGGGCTTCCCGAGGGCCGCGATGGAAGCGGCAGCCATGGGGCTGCCAATCATCGCGACGAACATCCGCGGCTGCCGCCAGGTGGTCGACGACGGTGTCACGGGCCTGCTGGTCCCTCCCCACGACGCGCGCGCGCTGGCGGACGCGATCGGGCAGCTGGCGGCCGACCCGGTGCGGCGGCGAAGGTTCGGGAACGCAGCGCGGGAGAAGGCACGACGCGAATTCGACCAGCAACGGTGCATCGACATCACCCTCGCGACCTATCGTCGGCTCATGAAGGAACGCTCGGCGCCACTCGGCAGACCTCACCGCTGATGGCCGACGCCTCCGCCGGCCGGGCGCGGCGCGCGACGCTCGACGACGTCGACGCAATCGTCGATCTGCACGCGGGCCGCATCGCAGACGGTTTCCTCGTCACGCTGGGACGCCCATTTCTGCGCCGCCTCTACCGGCGCATGGTGCGGTCGCACCGCGCATTCGCATTGGTGACCGAAGAGGGCGGGAACGTCTGTGGTTTCGTCGCCGCGGCCGAGGACACCGGCGCCTTCTATCGGGAGTTCCTCGCGCGCGACGGAATCGCGGCCGGCCTCACGGCAATCGCAGGTATCGCGCGTGCACCGCGCGCGGTCTTGGAGACGATGCGGTACGGCCTCCGCGGCAATGAAGATGCACCTGCCGCGGAGATCATGGCCATCGCCGTCGGCGCCGACGTGGAGCGCCGCGGCCTCGGGACGCTCCTGGTCGTGGCAGCAGTGAACGAGCTTCGACAGCGCGGCGTCACGTCGGCGCGCGTCGTCACCGCAGTCGGCAACGTCGCTGCCATCCGGGCCTATGAGCTGGGCGGTTTCCGCCAACACGGGTTCGACCAGGTACACCGCGACGTGACGCAGCAGGTGCTCGTGTGGCCCTGATCGTCGGTTTCGGAGTCGCGGTGATCCTGTCGCCGATCGCTGCATGGGCGGCGACACGTGTCGGCCTCGTCGACCGGCCCGGGCCGCTGAAGGTCCAGCAGCACGCCGTGCCCTACGCCGGGGGGATCGCGGTCCTCCTGGCGATCGCGGTTCCGGTGGCGGTGGATCGGCCGTCGCTGCTGGTTCCCCTCGGTCTGGCCTGTGCGCTCGGCCTCGCCGACGACGTCCTGGATCTGCCGGTGAAGATCCGCTTGCCGGCCGAGGTGCTCCTGGGTGGCCTCGTCGCGTGGATGGTGGCACCGCACGACGTCTGGCACCTCGCGGCGGCGCTCGTGGTCGAGCTCGTGCTGCTCAACGCCGTGAACCTGCTCGACGGGCTCGATGGCCTCGCGGCGATCGTGACGTTGGCCGGTGCTGCCGGATTCGCGGTCGTGCTGGCAGGGGCCGTGTCGACGCTGGCACTCGCGCTCGTCGGCGCGCTTGCGGGCTTCCTGGTGTGGAACCGCCCACCGGCACGCGTGTACCTCGGCGACGCGGGCAGCTACCTCATCGGCACGGCACTGGCGGTGATGCTCGCCGACGCGATGCACCACGGTGCTCCGATCATCAGCGGCGCGTTGCTCTTCGTCGGCGTCCCGGTCGGCGACACGATCATCGCGATCGTACGACGAGCACGCGCGCGCCGACCGGTCCTACGGGGCGATAGGGGCCACGTCTACGACCAGCTCGTCGACCGAGGCTGGCCGCTTCACGCGTCGGTGCTCGCGTGCGCGGCCGCGCAGGTTGTGCTGACCGCAGTTGGGATCGGCATCGCGTCGCTCCCGTCCAGCACGGCGATCGCTTTGGCCGGCGCCACGATCTCCTGCATCGGTGTCGCCGCGCTCGTCTCCTTCACGTCGCCTCGTTCCTGGGCCGCCGAACGCTGACACAGGGGCGGCGCTGCGGCCGTCAGTCGGCGTACGCGTGGCCGCTGGCGAGGATCGCGTCAGCGTGTTCGTGTACCGCTGCGATGACGTCGGCGACCCGCTCGACTTCGTCGTCACGGAGGTCCGTGAACATCGGGAGTGCGAGGATGCGCGACGACACCAGTTCGGTATCAGGGAGATCGTCGTGCACCACGTGGCGGTACGCATGCTGGCGGTGCACCGGCGGATCGAAGTAGTTCCGTGTGTCGATGCCTTCGGCGGCGAGGGCGAGCACGAGCACGTCTCGCGCGACGCCGAACGCCTGGGGATCGATCGTGATCACGAAGTCCTTGTAGGTGCTGACGTCGTGCCCCGGCACGTACTGGAACCCGACTCCGGGCACACCATGCAGGTTCTTGCGGTAGAGCTGTGCGATCTCTTGTCGTCGCTGCAGCGCCCCGTCGAGGAGCTCGAGCGATTGCAACGCGGTCGCGGCGTGGAACTCGGACATGCGCGCGTTCAAACCCGCGAACTGCGTGTCGTAATCCCCGGGGTCGCCATAGTTGCGGCCCATGCGCATCACCTCGGCGAGCGCAGCCTCGTTCGTCGCGACGAGGCCGCCCTCCCCACCGACCAACACCTTCGTGGGTGTCAGGCTGAAGACCTCTGCAGCACCGAAGCCGCCCACCGCGTCAGCGCCGACGCGCGCACCGAACGCGTGGGCCGCGTCGAAGAGCACGGGGACATCGTGGGCCCTCGCGAGGCGCACGATGCCGTTGGGATCACACGGCGCACCGAACACGTGCGTTGCGATCAGCGCGCTGGCTCCTTCGAGCAGCGCCGCCGCGTGCACCGCGTCGATCTGCATCGTCTCGCGGACGCAGTCTGCGAACCTCGGTAGGCGCGCGTTCCACATGACGGCGTGCGCGGTCGCCGAGAACGTGAAGCTCGGCAACACCACCGGTCCGGGCCTGCCCTCGGTGAGCGCCTGCACTGCAAGCATCAGGCCCGAGGTGCACGAGCTCATCGCGACGACGTGGCGAACGCCGAGACGCTCCGCCGCGCGTTCCTCGAGCTCGGCGAGGAGCGGCCCGTTCGTCAGGATCCCTGCCTCGTACGAGGAACGAAGCCGCCGCATCACGCGTCCGAGCGAGGGCCGCGTCGGACGCGCGAAGGGCAGTCCGGCGCCGAAGGCGGGCGTTCCGCCCAGGAGCGCGGGGCGCGTCGGCAACACGATGCGCCTGTGGTCCGCGGTCGTTTCGGTCAGATCGGTGATCTCCGGCTGCGGGGGACCGAGCACCGGCTTCTCGCTCCGCTCGTCGTTACGCCCGCGTCCGGCGAGGTTGCATGTGACACCGCACTCGCGGAGCAGCTCGTCGAGAAGCTCGAGCACATCGGAGTTCTCCGCCCCCATGCACCTGTCTCGCATCAACTCGAGCGCGCCGAAGAAGTTGTTCTCTGCGACGACGTGCGAGGTGACGCTCAGGATCGACGGGTGCCAGGTGGGCGCGATCGTCTCGGTGTCGTCGTAGAGCTGCTCGCAGAGCTTCTCTCCGGGGCGCATACCGACGAACTTGATCTCGATGTCGCGATCGGGCCGCAAGCCGCTCATGCGGATCATCTGGCGCGCCAGCTCCACGATGCGAACCGGCTCACCCATGTTCAGCAAGAACACCTTGCGTTCCTCGGCGATCGCGCCGGTTTGCAAGACGAGCCGCACGGCTTCGGGAATCGTCATGAAGTAACGCGTCATTTGCGGGTCGGTGACCGTGACCGGACCACCCTCGAGGATCTGGCGGAAGAAGGTCGGAACGACGCTTCCACGACTTCCGAGCACGTTCCCGAAGCGCAGCGCCGAGAATGACAGCCCGTTCTCCCGACCCACGGCGAGAACGACTTGTTCTGCCGCCCGCTTTGTCGCGCCCAGCACCGAGTGCGGCGCGGCCGCCTTGTCAGTGGAGATGTACACGAAACGACAGCCGTACTTCGCGGAGATCTGTGCGAGCGTCCATGTCGCGAGCAGGTTCGTCTCGACGGCTTCCGCGGCGTGCGTCTCGAGGATCGGAACGTGCTTGAACGCGGCAGCGTGGAAGACGACGTCGGGACGGTAGCGCTCGAAGACGTCGTGGAGGCGCGCCTCGTCGCGAATGTCGACGAGCAGCGGGTCGCCGGTGGGCATCGTCGACATCGCCTCGAACAGCAGGCTCTCGTCGCGGTCGAGGAGCAGGAGCTTGCGCGGCTCGTACGAAGCGACCTGGCGGCAGATCTCGGAGCCGATCGAGCCGCCGGCGCCGGTGACGAGCACGGTCGCGCCGTGCAGATAGGCCGCGATCCCCTCGGAGTCGATGAGCGCCGGCTCTCGGCGCAGGAGGTCCGCGGGATCGAGATTGCGCAAGTTGTCGACGAGCGGCTCACCGTGTGGCCCGGACGCATCGGAGAGAACCTTCACCTGAGCGTCCGTTCGGAGCGACTGGGTCACGACGTCGCGCAGTCGCTCGCGAGGAGCACCCGGGAGCGCGATCATGATGCGGTCGATTCGCTCTTCTCGACAGACCCGCTCCAGGTCGTCGATCGGGCCGAACACGGGCAGTCCGCGCACCGACCGGCGGAACAGCTGCCGGTCGTCGTCGACGAAACCCACGGGCAGCGAATCGGTCGACCTGCGTTGCGTGAGCTCGCGCGCGAGACCGGCGCCCGAATCGCCGGCGCCGACGATCAGCGTTCGCAACCGGTTCTTGCCCGTCCGCTCGCGCTCGAGGGCGAACAGACGAGCCTGGAACCGCAAACCGCCGCAGCCCAACAGCATCAGCAGCGCGGCGATCGGCGGCGCACTCAGCAACGGCAGCCGCGTTCCCCGCAGGTCCGCGTACCACGCCAGCTCGAAGACCGAGACGAACAAGCCCCCGGCGACGGCGCCGACGACGCGCAGAGCCTCTTCGACCGAGGCGTAACGCCACACCGGTCCGTAGAGACCCGCGAGGTGGTTGAAGAACAGCTGCGTGGCGACCGGTATCAGCAGGAACGGGATGAGGCGGCGCGTCCCGAGCGGCACTGCGCCGTCGAACCCGGCGACGTACGCCAGGAGCCACGCCGCGGTGATGACCCCGAGATCCAGGATACGCAGGCTGGTGTTGCCGCGGCCGCGCGCAACGTCATAGACGCTTCGTGCGAAACGATCCGGCGTCCTCGCCGACCCCACGTTGTGTCCCCCCGACCGTTCAGCGGCTCATCTCACGCAACCGCTCTGCCCAAACTTCCGGGAACTTGAACTTCCACCTTGTGACGAAAATGGTCGGTTGACCTCATTTCTGGACGCCGCACCAACCGCAACAACGTCCCCGCAAAGATATCGCGCCCCAACAGGACCGAACAAAGGCTCTCGAAAAGCGGTTGTGTGACACCTGAGCCAACATCTGGTTACTCGTCACGCACTGTGAGATCGCAGTTCACGAGTTCGGCGAGACAGTCAGCGTAGATCCGGGCGGCCCGGCTCGTCGTGAAGCGGGAAGCCCGCGCACGGGCCGCATCGACCATGCGGGTGCGCCTTTCACGGTCGTCGAGCAGATCCACGACGGCAATCGCCATCTCGGAGGCGTCGGTTCGTGCGGTGATAGTCCCCGTCACACCGTCCTCGATGACGTCCCGTACTCCACCTATCGGTGGTGCAACGACCGGGCACCCGGCCATCTGCGCCTCGATGAGCACTCCCGGGACACCTTCGTCGTCACTCGTGAGCACGAACACGTCAACCCCCCCGAAGATGTGCTCGACGTCCTCACGCTCGCCCAAGACATGCACGAAGCCATCAAGATGTCGGTCTGCAACACGTCGCTCGATCGACGCACGCAACGGCCCGTCGCCGGCGATGACGAGGTGTGCTCGCGTGCCGAGCCGGTGCACGTCCGAGAGGACCTCTACCGCGCGGTCCGGGCGCTTCTGGGCAATCAAGTGTCCCACGAAGCCGATCAGCGGTTCGTCGCTTCCGATCCCGAGCTCTCCGCGTAGCAGCTTCCCTTCCGCCGCGCGGTTCAATCCCTCGAAGCGCGTGGGGTCACGGAAGTTCGAGATCCTCCAGACGCGTCCCTTGAAACCGAGCTGGCGCATTTCGTTCTCGAGTTGGCCGGTCAGCGCAACAGCGGCATCGGCGCGTCGCAGGAGCAAGCGTGACCAGCCGCGGCGAAGCGGGTGCATGAAGCGCGGTGGAACACCGAGAATGCGCTGCCAGACGACTCGGGGGGAGGAACCGCGGCGCGCCAGAACCGCGATCTCAGCGGCGCGTCCGCCGTGCGCGAGCACGATGTCGACCGGGTCTCGCGCGAGCTCGCGGCGCAGTGCGCGCGCGCTCGCGAACAACGTACGAACTCCGAGGTCCGAACGCGCCGTGAGCGACGGCAGCTCGTCGACGGCACTGCCGTCGAACGCGCGGGCGAGCGCGATCACACGGTCTTCACAGCCGAGGCCGTCGAGTGCACGCGCGAGCTCGAGTGCGACGAGCTCGGCACCGCGGCGTTGGCTTCGCGTCACGAGGTGGAGAATGCGCACGACGTCATCGTGCCACTCCCGGCGCGGGCGATAGCGTGGGTGGGTGGACGATCGGCCCCGCGGCGCGATCCTCGTGCTGCCCACCGCGACGGCCGGACAACAAGGCCCGGTCGGCGCATGGGTCAGCACGGCCGGGTGGGCGACCGCGACCCGGCGAGTCGTCGGCGACGTCTGGATCGTGACCCCGGCAGGTCTGATGAGTGTGGAAGATGTGCGGCGGAGAGCCGCGCACCCGCAGCTCTCCGCCGCAGCTCCGGCTTCATGGCGTCGTCGGTTGCCCGTCATCGCGAAGACCGCAGTGAAAGACGCTCGCGAATGGCGACGTGCGCGGACGTTCGACATCGAACCGAACGGCCCGTGGCGAGGTCACGACGTGCGCTTCGTCTGGCAGCGTCACGAGCTGTTCCATACCGCCGGCATCGACCTTGCCGCTGCGCTCGGCGTGCCGTCGGTGCTGTTCGTGCCCGCGCCATTGATGTGGCAAGCAGGACAATGGGGTGTACGGCGACCCGGGGGGGGCCACCTCCTGGAACAATTCGGTGAGGCCCGGATTCTCGGACGCGGTGATCTCGTCGCCTGCGGTTCCGAGCTGGTCGCCGAGCAAGTCAGTCGCCTGGGCGTGGCCGAGGCGCGCGCGGTCATCGTGCGGACGGGCTTCGATCCAGATGTCTTCAACCACCGCGCGGACGGCGGCGCGGTGCGTCGCCGTTTGGGTCTCGGTTCCGGATTCGTCGTGGGGTGGGTCGGCAGCTTTCGCAAGTTCCACGGCCTCGATCAACTCGTCGACGCGCTGGCGCCGATGTCGGAGACGCAGCTCTTGCTCGTCGGCGACGGACCGGAGCGCTCGGCGATCGAGGCACTCGCACGCCGCCGCGGCGTCTCGGTCGTCTGCACGGGCACCGTTCCGCACGAAGACCTGCCGGCACACATCGCGGCGATGGACACCGCGGTCGTCATGGCGCAGCCGGGCACCGACTTCCATTACTCACCACTGAAGCTCGCGGAGTACCTCGCTTGCGGCGTGGCGGTCATTGCGCCTCGGGCGGGTGGGATTCCCGCCCAACTCGCCGACGGCGTCGATGCACTACTGGTCGACCCGGGAGACGTTCCGCAGCTCACTCGCTTGCTCATGTGGCTGCGTGATCAGCCGGAGCAACGCGCACGCATCGCTCGGCAAGGTCGGGAGACCGCGGTCGCACACTGGTCCTGGGATCGTTCGGTGGAGCGGGTGGTCGCTGCACTCGACCGGCGGGGAACCACCGCGCCCGGCACTCGGTAGGATGCCGGGGCACTCGCTACCAATACTCACGCTCCAGGCAGCACCGGGAACCCATGTCGGCGTCATCCATCCGCATGCCATCGGTCTACGAAGCGACCGAGTCGGGCCTGCCGCCCATGCGGCAGTACATCAGGGACCTCCGCGAGCGTCGCCGATTCATCTGGCACCTCGCGCGCACGGACCTCAAGTCGAAGAACTACGGGACCGTGATCGGGCAAGCATGGATCATCCTGGACCCGTTGCTGTCGGCGGCCGTGTACTTCTTCTTCTG
>DASQHW010000300.1:0-3543 GCA_035631895.1 Acidimicrobiia bacterium
GGTCACGACAGTGAGCAGCGTCACCTGGTCGGCCGGGCGGAGGAGCTCGGCGGCTCGCCTGGCCGCGCTCAGCGATCGGTCGGATCCGTCGGTTGCGATCAGCGCATGCATGGCGTCGTTCTACACCGCCACCGGCGTCAACGCGCCGCCCGACGCGGCCGACAGACGCACAGCGTCGAGCACGCACATCTCGGCGAGGCCGTCGGCGAACGTCGGCACGGGCACGGCCGGCTCTCGGGTCGCGCCCTCGATCCTGCTGCGTAGCGCTTCGCACAGGCGCGTGTACGGGCCGAGCTCGAGAGACGTGAAGCGCTCCCGCGGATCTTGGAGCGCAGCCGGGGCCGGGGGGAGCGCGAGGTCGACGGGTACCTCGAGCGCCCGCCGTCCAGCCTCGTCGGAAAGCCACACCGCTGTGCCACGGACCTCGATGGTGCCCATGGTGCCGGCGACGATCGCGCAACCGGCGACATCGGGTGTCCACGACGCGGCGCTCTGCTGAAGCACACCGTGCGCACCGTTGACCATCGTCGTTCGTACGACGAAGGAATCCTCCGCTGCCTCGACGCTCGCGCGGACAGCCGGCAAGACCGCCGAGACCGACTCGACCTCGCCGAGCCACGTACGTATCTGATCGACGACGTGTGAGCCCGATGCGCCGAGCCACCCGCCACCTCGATCCGCGTCGTACCACCACCGCGGCATGCTCGTGGCCGACGGGCCGGCGACCAACGGCACGTATTGCACGAGCGAGAACATGCGTGGTTCGCCGATCAGCCCGTCGCGAAGCGCGCGGGCGACAACGGCGCGATCAGGCGCCCATCGGAACTCGTGACCGACGAGATGCGTCACGCCGGCACGCACCGCCGCGTCGAGCATGCGCCTCGCCTCGTGCCGGTCGAGCGCAAACGGCTTCTCGCAGATGACGTGGCGTCCGGCCTCGCACACCTCGATCGCCAGCGCCGCGTGCGTGTCGGGCGGTGTCGCGATGGTCACCGCGTCGGCCTCCGGCAGTGCGAGCGCGTCGGCGAGCGTTGCGCACGCGTTCGGCACGCCGAGCCGCTGCGCACGCCGTTCGGTGCGTGCGGCATCACGACCGACGAGCGCGACCACGTCGAACCCCGCGTTCCGCAACGCGGGGACGTGCACGCGGGCACCGAAACCGGTACCCACAACGACCGCTCCGGGCACTCAGTACCCCTCGTCCGGGTCGACGACATGCTGCAACGGCTCGCCGCGTTGAAACCGGCCGAGGTTGTCCACGAGGATCTCGACCGCGCTCTGCAGCAGCTGCGGGGTGTACCAGGACACGTGTGCCGTCAAGAGCACACGCGGATGGGAGTAGAGCCAATGGCCGGCCGGCAACGGCTCCGGGTCCACGGTGTCGAGTGAGGCCCTCGCGACCGTGCCGTCGTCGAGCGCGACGCGCAGCGCGTCCTGGTCGATCAGCGAACCACGTGCGATGTTGACGACGTGCACACCCTTGCGCATCCGGGAGAATGCGGCCGCGTCGAGGAGGTGACGTGTCCGTGTGGTTGCGGGGGCGGCAAGCACGACATGGTCCGCGTCCGGAAGCAGCGCATGGAGGGAGCGGACGATCTCCACACCTTCGACCGGGCTGGGCGCGTCCGTGCGCCGCATCGCTCGCACGCGCATGCCGAAGGCGAGGGCACGCGTCGCGATCGCGCTGCCGATCCCACCGAGGCCGACGAGCGCGAGGGTCGCGCCCTCGACACGATCGAGCGTCGGATTCGGGAAGTTCCAGTACGGCGGCGGCTCGTGGAGATTCGTCTCCTGCAGGCGCTTCGCGTGCGTGAGGATCGCAGCCATCACCCACTCGGAGATCGGTACCGCGCTGGCGCCGCGGGCACAGGTCACGACGCGGCCGTCGAAGAGCTCCTTCGGGACACGGTCGACACCCGTTCCCGAGAGCTGCACCCATTGCACTCCCGCGGCGTCGATCCACCGGATGATGTCGTCCCAGCCGAGATACCCGCCGAAGAACGCGTCCGCTTGCAGACCCTCCGGCGGCGGCTCGCCTGCCTTGAACTCGACCAGTTCGACATCGGGGAACGCACCCCGCACGAGGTCGGCCTGCGCCGACGAGAGCCCCAGCTGGGCGATGAGCCGCACGGCGTCAGAAACTACGTGTCACTGCCCGGGTCGGACCAAAGCTGTGCAGCGCGAGCGCGTGGAGGTTGCCGAGGCCGCCGTTCACGATCACCAACATGTGCTCGGGAGACGCGACGAGGTGCACGTCGCCGCGCTCGTCGACTCTGCCGTTCTCCTCCGCTCGGCGGCGATGCGGCTCCGGCCACCACGAGATCGGCAGCTTGGCGTGCGCGAACAGGCGCTCCTGCACGTCCTCGATGTCGCGATAGGACTGCGCGATCAGCTCCGCCCATGGCGGTGCGATCGCGACCATGATCTCGGCACCGTGATGGTTGCCGATGAACGCGTTCGTACCGACGAACGCGAGTGACTTCCCGATGATCTCGAGCAGGTCCGCGCCGTTGTCGGCGACGATGTCCGCGATGTCGATGGTTCCCGTGGCGCCGTGGACGGTGACCGCATCGACACCGGGCCGCACTCCCCGGCGTGCGGAGAGCGGCGGCCACGGTGAGCGCTCCTCCCACTCGCCGACGCAGATCCCGCTCACCCGTCCCGGCTGACCGAAGACACTCTTCGAGTTCAGCCCGACCTTCTGGCCCCCCACGTTGCGCATGATCAATCGCGAGGCGCGGCCGATCGACGCGCCGGTACCGGCCTCGCCGCCGAAACAGCCCGGTCCCATCGGGAGCTTGAGGCGATGGCGCACGGGCCCGTTCACGATCATCGCGGGCACGACGCAGCACGTCGTCGTGTTCAGCGCGAACAGGTTGAACAGCGGATCGGCCATGGCCTCGATCGCGGCGACCAGCAACGGCATCGCCTCGGCCGGTGCGCCTGCCATCACGGCGTTGACCGCAATCTTCTCGATCGAGGCGCGTCCGTTGCGAGGTGGGACCTCGGCGACCACCTCCTCGGGAAATCGGCCGGACCCCGCGACGAACGCGCGCACCCGTTCCTCGGTCGGCGGGATCAGCGGAAGACCGTCGCCCCATCCGGCGTCGGTCGCGAGCTTCAGGAACTCGACCGGATCGTCGTCGACCTCGACCCGCTCGCTCACCAACCAGTCGAGCGTGCATCCCTCCGGCCCACATTCCTCCGGGTCGCGCTCGCTGCGGGCCGGGATGCCGGGCCGGCGGGCGCTCGCCTGCTCCGGCGAGTTCGCTGCGGCTTCGCCTGCGCTCACCGCGTCGTGCGCGGTGCCTGCTTCCAGGTCGCGCGGGCTCACCGCCTCGTGCCCGGCACCTGCGTCTGGCTCGTCGGTCACGCGATCATCCTCACACGGCGGCGCCGAGCGCCTGCAATACCAGGGGCCAGTGCTCTCGGGCGATGGCGCGCACCTCGTCCTCCGGTCTCGATTCGAGCGGGTACGGCAGCACGTGCACGCGTAGCCCCGGGCGTCCCGCGTTCGCGGCCATCGTGTGCGCCAGCACCTCG
>DASQHW010000301.1:0-6017 GCA_035631895.1 Acidimicrobiia bacterium
CAACGCGAACAGCAGGCACCACCGCCGACCGAACATCGTCCGACGTGTTACCACGCGCTCTCCCGGAGCCGGAGGATGTAGTGCGCGGACGGCGTGAGGGCGCCGCCGCGGTCGATCTGTTCCAAATGCTGCCTCTCGCAGCCCTCGAACAGGGCCGCCGTGGCGAACGTCACCGAGCCTTTACGCACACATACAGCTGGTGCGGATAGGGCAAGAGGTCGACCATTGCATAGCGGATCACGGCGAAGCCCTCACGTTCCAGCGCGCCGGTGAGATCGTCCGCGCTCCAGTAGCGCGGCAACTCACCGCGCGTCATCAACACGTCGAGGAGCCACGTGAACCACATCTTGTAGCGCGGCCGGGTGTCGACATCCTTCACGACGAACACGCCACCGGGGCGAAGGCGCGCGTAGACCTGACGAATGAGTGACACGGCCACCGGTCTCGGCACGTGATGCAGCAGATCGAGCATGTAGCACCCGTCGAGCTCGTGGGGAACCTCGACGGATTCCGCATCTCCCACCTCGAAGGCCGCGTTCTCGACACCGAGTCGTCGCCGTGCGCTCTCCGCGAGCGCGACGCGGCGCCCGTCGACATCGATGCCGCGGATCTGTAGCCCGGGACATGCCCGTGCGAAGTACAGGCCGAAGAGGCCGAAGCCGCACCCGACCTCGAACACCGTGCCGTCGCGGGGAAGGAACTGCCTGATCTCCTCGAGAAATCGTCCGCGAATGATGCGGAAGCGCAAGACGCAGTAGGAACGCACCAGCAGCGAGTCATAGGCACGGATGATGGGTGCCACGGGCGGAGCGTGGCCCCGTGGCGCCGCCGACCTCGCTGCAGCAACGACGGCAGTGACCTCCGAGGGCCCGTCCATCCCGCCGATGGCCATCGAGTGCTGCTCCCCCGCGTCGGGAGGTCCGACCCGGCGCCGCGAAATGTACCTGCTTCGCCTTCCGCCGCCGGTCATCCCCGTACATCGCGCGGCGTGGTCGCGCGATGTTCGTGTTCTTGTGGTGAGAGGCGGCGGCGGGAATCGAACCCGCGTAAAAGGTTTTGCAGACCTCTGCCTGTGCCACTCGGCTACGCCGCCGTGCGCATCCCTACGCGTCTGTGCAGGTCAGCGACGCGCTTCCCAACGCACAAGGCGAAAGCGTAGCGGGGTCTGGCTTGCAGCGCGAGGCTCGGCATGAGCAGCGCGATTGGTGCTGTTGGCGTGAGCCATAGAAGCTCGCTTGACCTGCGGCCGACGCGGGCGACCGACGAGTCTCGACTGGTTCGTCGCTAGGCGTCGGTCGGCGTCGAGGTCGCGGTTCCCAGGAAGTGCTGGTGGAGCTCCGCGGTGAGTTGATGAATCAGCCGTGTCAGCTCGGTGTTCTCTCCGAGGAGCTGTTCTTCCTCCTGGTAATCGTGATCGGCCTTGGCCTGCTGGAACGCGGCCTGCCGGTTCTGGCCGATCATGACGAACGTCGACAAGAAGATCGCTTCCAGCGACACCACGAGCGTCAGCGTCGGCCAGGGGCTCTTCTCGAACACGAGCATCCATAGCGCGAACAGCGCGGCGTGGATGTACACGAACTTCATCGAGCCGGCGAATGCAGTGATCGCGTCCGCGACTTTGAGTTGAACGTCAGCTCTACGTTTCTCGGTCTGTCGCACCAGAACAGGGTGATGAACGACGTTCGGGTCGAGTTTCTTCATCAGTACCGCCTCCTCATCCGGTGCAATGCATGGGCGGCCATTCTGGCCAGACCGTCTTCACCGACCGTCGATCTGCACGGAACATTGCATCGAATTCATCGGCAGCGCGAGCATCGCCTCCAGCTCCTCGGGCGGCACCGCGCGCGACCACAGCCAACCCATCGCGGAGTCGCATCCGATCTCCCGTAGCCGAGCGGCTTGTTCTACACGCTCGACACCCTCGGCGGTCACCTTCACGTCGAGCGCGTGCCCCATGGTGACGATCGCCTGCACGATCGCAAGCTCGGCGGGCGCTCCGTCGAGGCCGTCGAAGAAGGACTTGTCGAGCTTCAGGACGTCGATCGGGAGTTTCCTCAGATACGAGAGGGCCGAGTATCCCGTCCCGAAGTCGTCGACCGCGACGCGCACACCGGTCGTTCTGAGCCGGTGGAGCGTCTTGCACGTCGCCTCGAGATCGGAAAGCGCGCTGCGTTCGGTGATCTCGATCTGGATGCACCGTGGGTCGACCCCGGTCTCGCGCAACACGGCCGTGATGTCCTCGACGACATCGGCCTGACGCATGAAGCGTGGCGAGAGGTTCACGCTGACGGTCAGTGGCTGCGCACGCCCACGAGCTGCCGACCACCGGTGCGCCCACAGACAGGCGTTGTGCAAGACGAACCGATCGATGGCCACGATCAGACTCGACTCCTCGGCGATCGGGACGAAGGTCGCCGGCTCCAGCATGCCCCGATGCGGATGCACCCAACGCAGCAGGGCCTCCGCAGCGATCACGTCGCCGTTGTGCAACGCCACCTCGGGCTGGAAGAGCACCACGAGCTCGCCGCGCTCGAGCGCGCGCCTCATGTCGCTCTCGAGCTCGAGGCGCTCCATGACATGTGGGGCGAACGACGCGTCGAACAGCTCCCAGCGGGCCCGGCCCTTCTCCTTCGCGACGTACATCGCGAGGTCGGCCTGGCGCAGGAGGTCGCCCGCGGTGTCGGCGCCCCCGTGCGACAACGCGATGCCGACACTCGCCGATGCGAACAGCTCGTGCCCGTCGAACACGAGCGGATCGCGCATCGCTTCCATGATGCGGTCCGCGACCCGGACCGCGGCCTCGGCGTCCGCGAGGTCGCGCAGCAGCACGGTGAACTCGTCGCCGCCGAAACGAGCGACAACGTCGCGCGGACGCAGGCAGTTCGCCAGCCGCTCGGCCACGACGACCAGCATCCGATCGCCGACTTCGTGGCCGAGGCTGTCATTCACGAGCTTGAAGCGATCGACGTCGAGGAACAGCACACCGACGCCCTGGTCGTTCATCCTTGCGTCGGCCTGCGCACGCTCCAGCTGATCGAGGAAGAGCCACCGGTTCGGCAGACGGGTGAGCGCATCGTGGTACGCCTGGAACGTCAGCTGCTCACGCGCGGACCGCCGTTCGGTGATGTCGCGCATGTTGCAGACGAGACCGCCGACCGCGGGGTCGTCGAGCATGTTCGTGACACCGACCTCGCACCAGCGGTACTGGCCGTCGGCGTGTGCGAGTGGGACCTCGATCCATCGAACCGCGCTGGGTCGCGTGAGCACATCCTGGAACAACGCCTGCGCCTGGGCGAGGTGATCCTCGTGGATGAGGCCGGCATCGAATCGGTCCAGGTCGTCAGGCCCGTGACCGAGGAGCCGCTCGAGCGCCGGGCTCGCGTACAGGACGCTCCCTTCGGCGTCGATGACGACGATCGCGTCGGACGCGTGCCGCACGAGCGCTTGCAGACGCTCGTCGCTGTAGCGCAGTGACGCCTCGAATCGCTCCTTCTCGGCATAGGCGAACCCGAGATAACCGATGATGAGACACGTCCCGAGCGCGGTCAGCAGCGCAAGTCCGTGGCCTTGCGCCACACCCACGTTCGAGGTCACCCAGCCGAGCGCGACCGCGCCCTCCCCCAATGCGGTCATCAACAGCACCATCGCGATCGCAGGCCGCGCGGCCCTCGACCCGGAGACCCGGAACTCTTCGATGGCGCCGAAGACGTAGCCGATACCGAGGACCGCTCCCCAGCCGATCAGGTAGATGACCGTCGCGATCGCGGCGAAGGAACAGAGCAGCCGGGGCACGACGCCGCGGCTGCTCTCGCCGGGCGGCCACACGTGCGCCGCACCAACGCTGACTCCGGCCGCGCCGACGAGGGTGGTCGCCAGTACGAATGGCGAGACGTCGGCCACGAAGCCGATGCGTTGGCCGAGCAGCAGGACGGGCAGCACGAACGCGGTGGCGCCGAAGTGCACGATGTGACCGAGGCGCGAAAACGCGCCCGGACGACTCGGCGCGCCGTCCGCGCGCAGCACGCTCATCTTCCGCGTATCGACGCACTACGACGCCTGCTTGACGGGATGCGCCAGAGGTCTCAGTCGAGCCGCCGGCATCCCCAGCTAACCTCCGAGGGCTTCCGTTGTCCGGCCCGCTTTCGACGTTGCAGGAGCGCGCATGACCGTTCGTCTGCTCGGTGTCGGTGGCTCGGCGCCTGCCCTACGGCTCGCCGCCGCCGACGTGGGTGCCGCGTGGGGCCGATCGGGCCGGGGCCGGACAGCAGTGTGCGCGCCGGACGAGGACATGCTCACGCTCGGCTGGGACGCCGCGACCGGCGCGCTCGCAGCCGCGGGCGTCGACCCACAACACATCGACGCGATCTTCTGGGGCACCAGCCGGCCGCCGTTCGCCGAGGGCCCGAGCCTGGCGTTCCTCGCCGGCGCCCTCGGCTGCTCGCCCACGGTCGGCGGCTTGCTCTGCGCAGGCTCCGCGCACGCAGGCATGGAGGCGCTCGCCGCCGCGTCGGACGCGATCGCCGCCGGATCTGCCCGTCTCGCGCTCGTGGTGGCGAGCGACGCGTTACGACCGGGCCCCGGCACCGGGTTCGAAGCCCGGTGCGGCGCCGGTGCGGCCGCGTTCGTGCTCGGCGCGGAAGGCGGCACGGCCGCGCTCGGCACGCGCGTGTCGCGCACGCGACCGTTCCTCGATCGCTACCGCGGTGACGGCGAGCAGGACAACCGCGATCTCTACGACGCTCGGCTCTTCCGCGAGGAGATGTTCCTCCCTGTCGTCGGCGAGGTCGTCGAAGCGCTCGCATCCTTCGACGTTCGTGCATGGTCGCTCCCGGATCCGGACGGCCGGCTCGGAGCCACCATCGCGAAGCGGATCGGCGCGCACGCACCGACGTCTGCGTCCGTGTATGCCGCCATCGGCGATGCCGGAGCGGCGACACCGCTCCTCGGCGGCGCGCTCGGCATGGACGCACCGGGGATCGTCGCGATCGTCGGCACCGGCGGCGGTCGCACCACCGGCGCGTTGGTGCACGTCGACATGCCCGTTCCGGGATCGCTGCTCGTCGCCGACGCACTCACGGGAGGACGCGCCGTGTCGTACGCGGAGGCGTTGCGGGCGCGCGGACAGCTCGTCCCCACGGGGGAGACGATTCCCATGGGCGTGCCGCCCGAGAGCGCGATGTTCACCCGCGGCGCCGACGAGATGCTCGGCCTCCTGGGCGGACGCTGCGTCGATTGCGGCACGATCAGCACACCGCCGTCGATCCATCCGCATTGCATCAACTGCGGCGGGCCGAAGCTCGAACCGGTGCAGGTCGCCCGCGGCGGCCAGGTGCACACGTTCGTCGTCAACCACACGATGCCGGCGCCATTCGTCGCGCCGCTCCCCCTCGCGGTGCTCGACATGGATGACGGCGCGCGGTTGATGCTCCAGGTCGTCGGCGACGGGAGCGACGTCGAGATCGGGCGCCGCGTCGAGCTCGTGTTGCGCAAGTACGCGCACGAGCGCGGCGTGCCCGTGTACGGATTCAAGGCCCGCTGTCGAGCGGGAAGCACAAAGGACGATGCCTCGTGAGCTGGAACAAGGTTGCGGTCGTCGGTGCCGGCCTCATCAAGATGGGTGAGCTCTTCGACCAGAGCTATGAGCAGATGGCCGCGGGCGCATTCGACGCCGCGGTTGCCAGTGTCGACAAGGGATTCGAGCCGCAACAGGTCGAGGCCGCGTTCGTGGCGACCCAGCGCGGCACGCTGTGGGGACAGGAAGGCATCGGCGGGAACACGATCCCGACGGCCATCGGCCTGACCGGGATCCCGTGCACACGCATCGAAAATGCATGCCCGTCGGGCAGCGATGCCTTTCGGGTCGGCGCGATGGCCGTCGCGAGCGGCGTGCACGACGTCGTGCTGGTCATCGGTGTCGAGAAGATGCGCGACAAGTCGAGCGAGGAAGGGCTGCTGTCGCGCGCGGCAGCCGGCCATCCGATCTTCACGCGAGGCGAGACCGCGCCGGTGCTGTTCGC
>DASQHW010000302.1:0-7274 GCA_035631895.1 Acidimicrobiia bacterium
GCCGCGATTCACCGCGTCCATTGCGAGGTTGGTCATGCCGATGTTCACCGACACCCCGACGCCGACGATGGTCGTCGCGCCGAAGTTGCGGAGGATTGGATCGAGCTGCGTCCCCGTCATCGGGCCCAGACCGTGGTAGCGAGGCAGGACGATGTCCGCCGCGTCGACGCCGATCTCGTCCGGGGGTTGTACCGCGGCGCTCCCGGGCGACAGCCGCACCGGCGACTTCTTCACCCCCATGAACAGTCGCGCGTTGTGGTTCGCCCCCAAGCCGTCGGCCCGGGTCTCGGCCGTGCAATGCAACACGGGAACACCGGCGTCGCGAGCCGCGCGCGCCAGACGGGCGCAGTTCGCGACGAGGTCGACGGACGCCGCGGCTTGCGCGAGCGCGGGCAACACTGACGGCACGCCGACAACGCCGTTCTGCACTTCCTGCAGCACGAGCGCGGTGTGCGGCGGCGCGACCAGTCCCGCAAGGTCCATCGTGGTCAGGCTAACCGGGGGATCACGACGTGCAGGAGGTCCGCGATCTCGCGCGCGCACTCGACGAACACGTCGAGATCACCGCCGGCGGGGTCCACGACGTCTTCCCACGACTCGAGCTGCAACTCGTGCACGCGCATGCGCGCCAGGCGCTCGAAGAGCGGACCGGCGTCCGAAGCGGGCAGGTCGCGCGCCAAACGCTTCAGGGTCGCGGTCCGGGGCGCGGCCGTCGGGTGCACGCGCCGCATCCACATCACGTGCTCGCGAGCGAGCGCGATGACGAGATCTGCGTTGTCGAGCTCCTGCGTCGTGGCCTGACGGCTGCGGTGGTCGGGCACCGGCAGACCCAGCGACGTGATCGCGTCGCGCGTCCGCCAGCTCATCGGCATGCCCTCGATCACGTGTGTCCCCGACGTCGTGACACGCAATCCCGGGACATGCTCACGCAGGATCGCGCCGGCCATCACCGAGCGTGCGGCATTTCCGGTGCACAGCGTCACGACATGGAGCTCGGCCACGGCGGCGGACACTATCCATCGGGCAGAATGAAACTCGTGCCGTACACCCTCGTCCTGCTGCGCCACGGACAGAGCGCATGGAACCTGAAGAACCTCTTCACCGGCTGGATCGACGTCGATCTCACGGATCTCGGCCGCGAAGAGGCGCGCCGCGGCGGCGAAGATCTCGCACACGCGGGCCTTCTCCCCGACATCGTGCACACGTCGCTACAGATCCGCGCCATCCACACTGCCGAGCTCGCGCTCGAGGCGTGCAACCGCACATGGGTCCCGGTGCGGCGGTCGTGGCGTCTCAACGAACGGCACTACGGCGACCTCCAGGGCAAGGACAAGAAGGAGACTGCCGCGCAGTTCGGCGCCGAACAGCTCAAGCTCTGGCGTCGCTCGTACGACGTCCCTCCCCCGGGACTCGACCCCATGACCGACAAGGAACGCTGGGGATACGACGATCGGTACGCCGCGCTCCCCCGCGACGTGCTTCCCGCATCCGAGTGCCTGAAGGACGTGCTCGAACGGATGCTTCCGTGGTGGTACGACGCGATCGTCCCCGACCTGCGCGCCGGACGAACCGTGCTCGTCGCCGCGCACGGCAACTCGCTGCGAGCCCTCGTCAAACACCTCGACGGCATGACTCCCGCCGAGGTCGTGGACCTCAACCTCCCGACCGGCGAGCCACTCGTCTACGAGCTCGACGACGAGCTGCGGCCGATCCACGAGGCAGGAGACGGCGGCGTCAGAGGCCGCTATCTGGACCCGGTCCGCGCGCTCGCCTCTGCGCAGGCCGTCGCCCGGCAGGCTGGCTGACCCGGAGGAGCGCACGCCGGTCGGCATTGCGCGAGATCACCGCGCGAACGCATCACCCGCGTGGACGGCACGAACGATCGGCACGGGCTCCGCGATCCCACGCACGAACACCGGTCCGAGCGGCTCGAACACGATGCCACCCATGTCTCCGGCTTCGTTCACGGTTGCCTCGGAGCAGAGCACGTCGCCCGGACCCGCGAGCTCGACGATGCGTGCCGCGAGGTTCACGTCCCGGCCCACGATGTCGTCGCCCCGCCGGCGTGGGTTGCCCCAGTGCATCCCGATGCGCACCCACAGCGGCACGTCGTCGTCGGCCGCGTCGAATGACCGCTGGAGGCGCAGGCAGGTCTCGATCGCCTCGCGCGGCGAATCGAACCACAACAGCAGCCCGTCGCCCAACTCCTTCACGACGCGTGAGCAATCCGGGAGCGCGGCGCGCACCGTCCGCTCCTGACGCTCGAGCAGCGCGAGCGCGACGTCGTCGCCGCGCTCATCGGTGAGCTGCGTGAAACCGACGATGTCGGTGAAGACGATCGCGCCCGTCGTCGCGGTCGTCACTGACACGAAACTCGTATGGCTCCACTCACGCTCTTCACCGCGATCTCGCCGTCGGCACCCGTCGGGCACTCGCAGCGCACCCGACCACTGATCGATCGCAGCCGCGTCGCCGGGTGCACATCGCGCGGCACGACGATCTCGACCTTGCCGGAGACCGTGTGGACCGAGACGTTGCCGCCGCGCGTCGTGCCGACGAGGACCTTGCCGCTCACCGTCTTGATCTCCGCGCCCTCGACGCCCTCGGCGAGCACCACGCTCGACACGCCGGCGATCGCGGCGCGCTGCGCCTTGGCGATGTGCACCTTCGCGCTCGTGACGACGACGCGGCATTCACCGGTGCAGGTGCCGATGTCGACGGACCCGGACTTGGCACGCACGTCGACGCGGCCGGCCTCCGCAACGTGCACCTTTCCGCTCACGGTCGCGATGCGCACACCCGCGAGCATCCCCTCGGTGTCGATCGAGCCGGACACCGTCCCGATCGTGACGTCGGTCTCCGTCGGGCAGTGGACGACGATCGTGCTGGCGTTCTGCTCGCGCCGGATCTCGAGCGCGCCGTCGTGCTCACGTACGACCGAACCGCCCTCGACACGCAGCTCGATGCCGGGCTCCGCCTCGACGCGCACGTTGCCGCTCCGCGTCGAAACGTTCAGCCGCATCACGGTCACGTCGCGCAGCCTACGCCTGCAGCGAGAACGGAAGCTCTTGGGCGTGCGCGAGGGCGAGGTGCTGCACCGCCCGTGTGAGCGCGACGAACAGCAGGCGGGCGCCGTGCGCTTCGGCCGCGGCGATCTCGGCGGGCTCGACGACGATCACCGCGTCGAACTCGAGGCCCTTCGCGAGCCGCGCGGGAACGACGACGACGGGCCGGCCCGGCTCGACCTCGCCGGGTTCGGCGCACACGATGCCCCGATCCTCCACCGCGCGCCGGAGCTCGTCGACACGGGCGTCGGCGGCGATCAGCGCAACCGTCGCGAATGCCTTCGCCAGCACGACGGCGTGCCCGGCGACGAGCTCGACGAGCTCCTCCGCGCGGCACCGGTGCGCGTCCGGCGGATCGCCATCTGCTCGTACCGAACGTGACGGCGCGACGTCCGGTGCCGCGATCGGCAAGAGCCGGTTCGCAAGCTCGAGGAACGCACCCGGCAACCGATAACCCATCGTGAGCTCTGCCTCTTGCGCGTTGTCGGGCCGGCCCAGGTGCGCGAGGGTCTCCGTCCAGCTCTGCGTCGCGGCCGGCCCGGTCGCCTGAGCGAGGTCACCCAGGACCGTCATCGAATGATGACGGCTGCGGCGCGCGAGCATCCGCAACTGCATCGGCGAGAGGTCCTGCGCTTCGTCGACCACCAGGTGCCCGAACCGTCGCGGTGCCCCCTTCACCAGCGCCTCTGCCTCGTCGAGGAGCGGGAGGTCGTAAGCCGTCCACGCGTCGCCCGCGGCGCGCGGGCGCAACAACGCGGCTTGTTCCTCGGGTTCGAGCACGCCGTCGGCGGCCCGGGCGAGCGCGCCGCGCTGCGTCAGCAACGAGCGCACCAGGCCGACGGCGTTGACGCTCCTCCACACGCCGTCGACCGCCTTGCGAGATGAGGGATCGCCGAGCACCTCGGCAATGAAATCGCGCTCGTCCAGCTCGATCGCGACCCCGCCCGTGTACCGGTCGTACGCACGCAGGAGCAAGGCCCTCCGGAACCGCTCACGTTGCGTGCTGACGGGCGCTCCGCGCCGACGCGCGTCCGCGACGAGCTCGCGTATCTCTTCGCTCGAGAACGTGAGCCGGCGCGTGCGATAGCGCACCGTGAGCCCACCATCCGGTATCCGGATCGCGGCGGCGCAGGCGCGTTCGAGCACAGTGGCCATGCGCGCGTCGCCCTTGATCGCAGCGACGTCCGTCGCCTCATCGGCGACCACGCGAAAGCGAAGTCCCAGCAGGCCGTCGACCGTGGTCTGCGTCGCGGACGTCTCTCCGAGGGAGGGCAGCACTTGGGAGATGTACCGCAAGAAGACCGGGTTGGGCCCGACCACGAGCACGCCCTCGCGAGCCAGGAGCGCGCGGTGTTCGTAGAGCAAGAAGGCGGCGCGGTGGAGGCCGACCGCGGTCTTGCCCGTGCCGGGACCTCCCTGCACGACGAGGCAGGTTTCGAGAGGTGCCCGAATGATCGCGTCCTGCTCGGCCTGGATCGTCGCGACGATGTCGCGCATCGCTCCCGTGCGCGCCCTCCCGAGCTCCGCGAGCAGGGGATCGGGCACCCCGCCGGAACCGGCGAGCGTGTCGGGGTCGTCGAAGTCCTCTTCGAAGACGTCCTGCAGCTCCCGGGCCGTGAACACGAAACGGCGACGGCCCTTGAGCCCGAACGGGTCCGCCAGCGTGGCGCGGTAGAAGGGCGTGGCCACGCCGGCCCGCCAGTCGACCACGACCGGGGCACCGACCTCGTCCTCCACGTGCCGGCGGCCGATGTACCAGCAGTCGCCGGATTCCTCGTCGATCCGCCCGAAGCACAGCACCGCGGCGTCGTCGTCGAGGGACGCCAAACGGCGCTGCAGCTGCCATTTCACCGCATCGGCGTCGGCCTTGTTGGCACCGAGCACGTCCTCGTCGGCGACCTTGGCGGCCGTTCGGCGCCGCATCTGCTCCAGGCACTCTTGCGCGAACCGGAGGCGCGCGCGTTCGGACGCGAGATCCGGGTGCGGCATTGCCGAAAGGGTACGCGGCCCCTGCACCCGGGGGCGCGGATTTTCGGGCCCGCCGCCGTGTCATATTGCACACCTCGTGCAGCCACTCGTACATTGCGCGCTCGTGACGGCAGCCGAGCGTGGAGTCGATACGACCAGCGTCGCTCCCGCGGTGAACGGCCGATCGGCCAGGAAGGCCGCGACGCGCGATGCGATCGCAGACGCGCTGCTCGATCTCGTCACCGAGGGTTCCCTGCGGCCGACCGCAAAGGAGATCGCCGCCCGGGCCGGCGTCTCGCTTCGCTCCGTGTACGTGCACTTCGACGACCTCGAGGACCTGTTCTGTGTGGCGGCGCGCCGCCAGTTCGACCGCGTCGCGCCCGCGCGCGCCCCGGCTGACGACGAAGGCCCCCTGCGGACCCGCGCCGAGGCGGTCGTACGACGGCGCGCCCGGCTGTTCGAGGACTTCGGTCCGATCCGGCGCGCGACCGAGCTGCAGGCGCCGTTCTCGCCGACCCTCCGGCGTCTCGTGCACAACGCGCACGCGCAGGGCCGCAAGGAGCTCGCCCGCGTCTTCGCTCCGGAGCTCGAGGGGCTGCCGCCCGCCGAGCGGCGGCGGGCGCTCGCGGTGATCGACGCGCTCGCCACCGGTGCCACGTGGGATCTCCTCCGGGAGCACCACACCCTGTCGCCGCGTGACGCGCAACGAACCCTGGCCGACGCGCTCGTCGCGCAGCTGGAGTCCTGCCGGTGAGGCGCGACCTGGGCGCCACCCTGCGCGCCGCCGGCATCGCCGTCCTCCCGATGGCGCTGATGGTCGGCGCCGTGAAGCTTCGCTGGCCGACGATCCCGGCCGAGATCTACCTCATCGGCGTGATCCAGGGCCTGCTCGTCGCACTGATCGCACTCGGGTTCGTGATCGTCTATCGCGCGAACCGCATCGTGAACTTCGCGGCGGCCGACCTCGGCGGGGTTCCCGCGGCGTTTGCCCTCCTGCTCTTCGTCTCACTGGGCTGGAACATCTACCTCTCTGCGGGCATCGGCTTCGTGAGTGCGATCCTGCTCGGCATCATCGTCGAGTTCGTCTTCCTGCGCCGCTTCTTCAAGGCGCCGCGATTGATCCTCACCGTCGCGACGATCGGCGTCACCGAGCTCCTCGCCGCGCTCGCGTTCCTGCTCCCGGTGTGGTTCGGGAGCCCCGACGTTGCGACATACCCGCCGTTCATCAACGTGCACTTCGCCATCGGCAAGCTCGTCACCTTCGACGGCTCCGACGTGCTCGTGCTCATCGCCGTCCCGCTGATCCTGCTCGCGCTCGCCTGCTTCTTCCGGTTCAGCGCCGTCGGCACTGCCTTGCGAGCGACCGCAGAGAACGCGGACCGGGCTTCGTTGCTCGGGATTCCCGTGCGACGGCTGCAGAGCGTCGTATGGGGCCTTGCCGCCGCGCTCGCATACGTTGCGCTCTTCCTGCGTGTCGGCGTCGGCGGCCAGATCCTCGGACGCGTGCTCGACCCCGCGGTGTTGCTCACCGCGCTGGGAGCAGCCGTGATCGGCCGCATGGAGCGCATGCCCACCGTGGTGCTCGCCGCGATCGGCCTCGGGATCGTCGACCAGGCTGCGGTGTTCCACTACGACAACGTCGAGATCATGAGCATCGCGATCCGCGCCGCGATCATCGCGATCGCCCTGCTGCTGCAACGCGCGGACACGGTCGGGCGACTCACCAGCTCGGCGACGTCGACCTGGCAGGCGACGCGGGAGGTCAAGCGCATCCCGGCGGAGCTGCGCAACGAGCCCACCGTGCGAGCCGCGATGTGGGGTGGCGCAGGCCTGATCCTCGCGGGCCTCGTCGCCATCCCGCTGTTCCTTCCGGAGGACAAGATCAAGCTCGCCGGCACGGTCGGCATCTACGCCATCATCGGGTTGTCGCTCGTCGTGCTCACCGGGTGGGCGGGACAAGTCAGCCTTGGACAGATGGGCTTCGTCGGCATCGCCGGCGCGTTCGCCGGGTCGCTCGCGACGCGCTGGCACTGGGACATGGGCCTCGTGTTGCTCGCCGCGGGCGCCGTCGGTGCGGTCGCGACCGTCATCGTCGGGATCCCCACACTGCGCGCCCGAGGGCTCGCATTCGCAGTGGTCACGCTGGCGTTCTCGCTCGCCGCGAGCCGGTATCTGCTCAACAGCGGCTACTCCCCGATCAAGAGCTTCGTGCCGAACGGCACCGTCGCGCGCACCCACCTG
>DASQHW010000303.1:0-4559 GCA_035631895.1 Acidimicrobiia bacterium
CACCAAGGAGTACCGAGGCGTGGTGATCGACGACACCGCGCTGTACGACGAGGTACGCGGCTACGTGGAAGCGATCGCACCCGAGCTCGCCGAACGGGTCGAGCACTACGACGCGGTCGCCGAGAACCTGCCCGTGTTCGAGAAGTTCCACGTGCACGAGCAGCTGCACAAGGCGCTGGACCGCAAGGTGTGGCTCCCGTCGGGCGGCTCGATCATCGTGGAACGGACCGAAGCGCTCACTGTGATCGACGTGAACACCGGCAAGAACGTCGGCGCGTCCAACCTCGAGGAGACGGTGTACCGCAACAACCTCGAGGCCGCGGAAGTGGTCGCACGGGAGCTCCGCCTCCGCGACATCGGCGGGATCATCGTCATCGACTTCATCGACATGGAGTCGAAGGCCAACCGCGAGGCGGTCGAAGAGTCGTTCCGCCAGGCGCTGGCGCGTGACAAGACCCGCACGCAGGTGTTCCCCATCTCGGAGCTCGGTCTCGTCGAGATGACGCGCAAGCGCGTCTCCGAAGGCCTCGTCGAGGCATTCTCTTCCACGTGCCCGCAATGCAACGGGCGAGGCTTCGTCATCGACGAATCGCTCCTCGAGTAGCGCCGGAGGGCTACAGTCCGGGTCGTGTTTCCTTCCGATGTCGCGGGATCGCTCACACGGGAGCGCGTACGCGATCGAAGGCGTGCAGCCGCCAACGACCGGGTCTCCGAATCAGGAGTCGCCGGCGCGCTCGCAAATGTGCCGCTCTTCTCGCAGTGCTCCAAGCGGGAACTGCGTCTCGTGGCCAAGCTCGCGAAGACCCGGACCGTGCGTGAGAGCACATCCTTGACGCTCGAAGGCGAGGAGGGCGACACGATGTTCGTCATCCTCTCCGGCCATGCGACCGTGCACAAGGGTGGCCGCAAGATCGCCGAACGCGGCCCGGGCGACGTCGTCGGCGAGCTTGCGATCCTGAGCAAAGCGCCCCGCAACGCAACCGTGACGACCACCACCGAGACGCAGGTGGCGACGATCAGCCGGCGTGACGTGCACCGCTTGATCGCCGACGCCCCCAGCTTCTCGCGCAAGCTGCTGGAGTCGCTGGCCGACCGGGTGCGGGAGCTGGACCGCAAGATCGTCTGCTAGAGGTTGCTCCTTCGCGCACGGCGCCCGTGCGGCATCACACGTCCAGGACCATGCCTTCTTTGGCCGCGATGGCGCCGGCGTGCGTTGCGATCGCGTCGACGTCGTCGTCGGTGCGGAACGGCGAGTGGTGGGTGAGGAACAGCGCCTGCACGCGGGCCCGTGCTGCGATCTCGACCGCGTGCTCGACCGTGCCGTGCCCGAACAGGTCCGCGCGCGCCTGCTCCGCGGCGACGAAGGGCGTGCCGCGCAGCAGGATGTCGACACCCGCTGCGAGCTCCAGGATCGCCTCGTCGTTGGCGTCGAGCGCATCAGGGATGTACGCGAACGATCCACCGTCACAGGTGACGCGATAGCCGAAGGTACGGCCACCCTTGTGGTGCACGTCGCGGGCGAGGACGGAGAACTTTCCGAGCTGGTGCGCGCCGGTGTCGAGCGCGACATGCGTCCAGGAACCACCGAGGCCGTCGGGGGCGATCGGAAAGTGTGGCGGCGACATCGCCCGCGCCAGGACCGCGACCGGGTCACCCTGCGCCGGTTGCGCGCACAGCACATGTGCATCGTCGCGATCGGCCGGTGGGAAGAACGGGATGCCCTGCACATGGTCCCAATGCAGGTGGGTGAGCAGGATCGTTCCGTCGAACGGCGCGCCGTGGAATTCCTGTGCGAGGTCCTGCAGGCCGGTGCCCCCGTCGAGGATGAGCGTCGGCAGCTCGTCATCGACGGAGACAGCGAGGCATGACGTGTGACCGCCGACGCGCGCGAACCGTTCGCCGAAGACCGGCGTCGAACCGCGGACCCCGCACAGACGAATTCTCACGCCCGATTCTTCACGAGTCGCGTGTCTCTTCGCGTCGGTGTCCCTCGCTGAGACGGGCGAGCGCTTCGACGTCGATCTGCTCGACGTCCGCGACCGCGACGCGCGCCTTGGTGAGCGCCTTCAATGTCGCCGTGCGCCGGCCTCCCTCCATGACCGCGCGCTCACCGACGACCGCTCCCGGCCCGAGATCGCCGAGCGACGTCCCGTCGACCTCGACCGAGATCACGCCGTCCAACAGGAGGTACAGCTCGCGTCCGATCTGTCCCTGCTCGACGAGCACCTGCCCTTCCTTCAGCTTGCGGACCTTCGGCTTCTCGCCGCCGCGCATGATCTGGCCAGAGAGCCGGCGCTCGAGCGCGGTCTCGACCGCGGTGATGAGCGCGGGCGAGTCCTGATCGCCCCATGGAGTGTGCTTGCCGAACGAATGGCGCCACCATTCCTTGAAATCGGTGAGACCGGCCTTTGCGGCGAGCTTGTTCTCGTTGTCGTACACCCAGTGCCGCGGGAACGAGCTCGCGCCGACGAGCTCCCATTCGCTGCGGCCGTCGCTGTGCAGCGTGAGCGCGAGGGTGGTCCAGACAGTCGGTCCTTCGAGCTGTACGAACGGGGGATGGTTGACGCGCCGCGGAGCAGCAAGCGCGGGCCGCCCACCGAAGGTCTGCACGAAACGCGCGGAGGTCTCCGTGACCTCCGGCTCGGCGCGCAGCTCCTCGTACGGCACCGCCTCGAACCGCGCGAGGTCCTTCTTCCCGATCCGGATCGTCGTGGCGCCCATCGCGCTGCCGTCGATGTAGCCGCAACCGACGATCCGACCGCCGTCGACGTCGATCCATGCATGGAGCCGGTTCGCGAAGCGGAACTTGTCATCGTGCGCGTCCTGCTGCAGGTCGCCGAGCACGTCGGGCGGGGGGTTGTCGTAGTGGGTGAACCCGCTCTCGAAGATTGCCTTGTTCAAACCCGTGACGGCTTCGGAAGGGATCCAGGAAACGGTCGTGACGGTTTGCTCGATGCGCACGTTCGGTCCTCCTGTCCGGTGACCCAACCTACGACGTGCGCCCGACGCGATCCCATGGGGGTGTCCGGTGTCCCGCCGGTGGTGGTAGCACCCGGCTGTCTCCGTATGAGGGCGCCCTTGTGGAGCGTGGGCGAACGCGGCTCCAATTGCGTAGTGACTTCAGGGGGAACCACCGGTGACGGTCCGAAGATCACGGTGTTTCTCGCCGATGACTCGCTCCTCGTGCGGGAAGGCGTGCGGGCGCTGCTGGCGTCCCAGCCCGATCTCGACGTGGTCGGCGTCGCCGAGGATTTCGACAGCCTCGTACGCGGCGCAGAGGAACAGAAGCCGCAGGTCGTCGTCACCGACATCCGGATGCCGCCGAACTTCCAGAACGAGGGGATCGAAGCGGCGAAGCTTGTTCGCCTCCGCAATCCGGGCACGGGGATCGTCGTCCTCTCGCAGTACGACGAGCCCGAGTACGCGATCTCCCTGCTCTCCGAGGGCGCAGCGGGCTACGCGTACTTGCTCAAAGACCGCGTCGGCGACGGCGACCAGCTCGTCCGCGCGGTGCGAGAGGTCGCAACCGGTGGCAGCATGCTCGACCCCTCGATCGTGCAAGCCCTCGTGACACCGGTGCGGTCCGTCGGTGAGCTCGACACGCGCGAGGAGCAGCTGCTCCAGTGGATCGCCGAGGGCCGGCCCGTGAAGGCCATCGCGATCGCGTGGAAGACCACACCCGAGTCCGCGAACGACGCGATCGAGGAACTGTTCCTCAAGCTCGCGAAGGAGGCGAGCGCGGGACGTGAGGGCGCGCTCCGCCGCCTCCGCCTGCTGCAGAAGGCGATCGTCGACCGCGAGGAGCAGGGTGAGACGCTGAGCCGGATGCTGCCGGGTGGCCTGGCCGAGAAGCTGCGGAGTGGCGGCCGCACGATCGGCGAGAGCGAGCGGATGGTCGTGACGGTGCTGATGTCGGACGTGCGCGGCTACTCGGGCATCGCGGAGCGGGTCGATCCGACCGTGCTCGCCGGGATGTTGAACGGACACCGCGCCGAGATGAACAACGCGATCCTCTCGCACGGTGGCACCGTGATGCAGTATGTCGGCGACGCGGTGATGGCCGTGTTCGGCGCGCCGTTCCCGCAGGAGGACCATGCCGACCGCGCGCTTGCGGCGGGGTGCGCGATGCTCGCCGGTCAAGATGCCGTCAACGAACGGTGGCGCGCCGAGGGCCTGCCCGAGTTCGGCCTCGGTATCGGGTTGTCGACGGGTGAGGTCGCGGCGGCGCTGCTCGGTTCCGACGAGCGAGTGGAATACACACTTGTCGGAGACACCGTGAACCTTGCCCAACGGTTGCAGGACCTCGCCCGACCGGCCGGAACGATCGTGTTGAGCGGGCCCACGCTGGACGCTCTTACGGCGCCGCCGTCGGTGGATCCGCTCGGCGAGCAACACGTGAAAGGCCGGGAAGCGCCGGTGCAGGCCTACCGGTTGGCGGACACGACATGAGGGAGCCTCTTGATGGATGACGTATGCAAGGTGCGGGGCGTCCGCAAGACGTTCGAGGCGGAGCTGGCCCCGGTGCGCGCGCTACGCGGGGTCGACCTCGACGTCGCGGC
>DASQHW010000304.1:0-6924 GCA_035631895.1 Acidimicrobiia bacterium
ATCCTCGCCGGCCGGGCGGGTACACCGAAGTCGGCGGAGCATCCTGCGCCGGGCACACCGGGAGGGCCGAAGGTGGCGTCCGCCCAGTTGCAGGGGAGCCCGTGACGGCGGACACCCGGACGAACGATCTCGCCCGCATCGCGGCCAGAGCGGCGGATGCCAAGAAGGGCGATGACATCGTGGTCCTGGATGTCGGCGACATCATCGGCATCGTCGACAGCTTCGTGATCACGAGCGCATCGAACACGCGCCTCGTGCGCACGATCGTGGAAGAGGTCGAACGCGCGGTGCACGAGCAGGCCGGGACCAAGCCGCGCGCGGTCGAGGGGCTCGATGACTACTCGTGGGTGCTCATCGACTACGGCGACGTCGTCGTCCACGTCTTTTTGACCGACACCCGCGAGTTCTACGCCCTGGAGCGCCTCTGGTCGGACGCGGCCCGAGTGCAGTGGGAAGCTGCGGTGTGAGTCACGCCGGCATGCGCGCGATGGCCCGGATCGTCTTCTGTGCATCCCAGCTCGCGTAACCGATCCCGACGAACGGCACGACACCGCGCGACCAGCGCCGCAGCATGCGGCGCGTCAACGCCTTGGCAGCGAGCTTCGTGATCTTGACGTCCTGGCGACCCGTCATGGCGCACAGCACGTCGCGCGTCACCGACTGAGGGTCAACCGGTTTCCCCGCGTCCTGGAGCATGTGGACGCGCAGCGAAGCGGCGATGTAGGCCTCGAGTGCGAGTGCGCCGAACGAGGCGGCGACCACGAACGGCAGCGTCGGAGCGGTGGCGACGTTGACGCCCGGAACGAGCAGCGCAAGGGCCTCCATCTCCTCGACCGCGGCTGCCGCGCCGGCAATCGTCGCGACCGTGCCGTATGCGCGGGCAGGTGTGCGAACGGGAAGCGGGTGGTCAACGAGCGTTGGTGCAACGTGGTCGAACAGGTGCCCGATCTCGTGCTCGAGAGCGGCGACCGCCTGTCGCGGCGACCGAGACTGGCGCAGCCTCGCGATGGCGGCGCGCAGCTCCTCGCCCACGCCGGGCGGGACGCGGCTCCAGACGTCATGGAGTCGCGCCTGGGCGCGTCGAGCCGGCACGTCTCGAGCCGGCGCCCGCCGGGCAAGCGCGCGTCGCGCCATCGCGGCGGATGGTCGCCGTCCCTTGGGGTCGGGAGGGGGGTCCCACGGATCGCGTGCAGCCATGGCTCTCCAAGACGCTATTCCCCGCCGTCCCGCGTTCGATGTCAGGGAACGTACGCACCCTGGAACGCCAGGAACGCGTACGCGAAGAGTGCGACCGCACTGAGCAGCAGCACGGTCGTTTCGACGCGGCGCGAGCGGATCAGCGCCGCCGCAGCGATCGCCAGTGGAAACGCGCTGAACGCGTACCGCTCGAACGATTCGAAGTTGGCCGAGCCGAGCGCGAGCACCAGGACGGCGAGCGCGTACGCGCCGTACGAAGCGGGCAGCCGTCTGCACGCGACGATGCACAGCGCGAGCGCGAGCGCGATCCACGGCAGGTGCAAGCCGCTTCCGAGGTGCTTGCCTGCGAGAAATCCCGAGACGTCATGTCCGGCGTTCGTGAGCGGATTGGTCGAGACCGATTGAGGGAGTGCCTCACGTTGATAGCGCACCGGGGCGAAGAAGTCGGAGAAGACGATTCCGACCCAGCTGAGGTAGGCGAGAAGGCCGGCGACGGGCGCGAAGACCGCAGCCGCACACGCCGCTCGCGACCGCGTCGAGCTGTCGCGCCACGCGCGCGCGGCCTCGATCGCCGCGGGCACCACGAGAGCGAAGCCGATGGGCCGGGCCAGCCCCGCCAGGAGACCGAACGCCGCCGCCGCCGTCCACCAGCGCCGGCGCAGGCATACGAACGTCGACGCGGCCAGCAGGATCAACGTCGGCTCCGCGTATCCCATCACATATGAGAACGCCGCGGGAACGAGGCTGAACACCCAGGCCGCCCGGCGCGCAGTCTCACGGTCGTGCAACTCCATCGATGTGAGGAACGCGACGAGCATCGTCGCGCCGAGCGCGCACACGTTGGCCACGATCACCAGCGCGCCGCCGTAGGGGATGCGTGTGGTGAGGTGGACGAGACGCGCGAGTGCCGGGAAAAGAGGGAAGAAGCGAAGACCGGCTCGGCTCGTGTGGTGATAGCCGTGCGCCGCGATCGAGAGGTACCACGAGGCATCGAACGCGAGGAGGCCGCCATGGACGGTCGCGACTGCCTTGGTGTCCTTGATGTGGAACTTGTCGATCTCGAAATGTGCAAGCGCGAGCGCGCCCAAGGTGATCACACGCGCGAGAACGAACGGCAACCACACGAGCGCCAGGGTCTCGCGCAGGTTTCTCCCGAATCGGCGCAACCACGCTCCACCGGGATCGGCCTTCTTCGATCGGCTCGCGGTCGTGGACTTGGTCCCGGCGCACACCATGGCGCGATATGAAACTCCCAGTCGGTGCCGCAACCCATACTCGGCGAAGCGAGACACTATCGGCATCGTCCTGCGAAGCGTGTGCAACGGCAACGTCTGTTCTCGTGCGCTCGCAGAACGGCGACGCGAGCTGCCAATCTGGTGCGCGTGCTGCTCGGGATGATCTCGGATGTGCATGGCAATCGCGTGGCGCTCGACGCAGTGATCGCCGACGGCGTCGCGCAGGGCGTGCAGGCGTGGTGGGTGCTCGGCGACCTCGTCGCGATCGGTCCCGACCCGGTCTCGACGCTCGATTGCCTCACGGGCCTTCCGGGCGTCCGCTTCGTGCGTGGCAACACCGACCGATACGTCGTCAGCGGGGACCGGCCGCCCCCTCACGCCGGTGATGTCGCGCGTGACCCATCGCTGCAGTGGCTGTTCGAGGCGGTGGAATCCTCCTTCGCCTGGACACGTGAAGCCGTCGAGCCGGATGGCTGGCTCACGTGGTTGGCGGCCCTCCCCACGGAGCAGTTCACAGTGCTCGGCGACGGCACGCGTCTCCTGGGTGTTCATGCCTCGCCGGAAGCGGATGATGACGCAGGAATCACGCCGGGCACCCCCGAGCACGACCTTCGCACGATGCTGGCGAACGTCGAGGCCGACGTGATTCTCGCCGGCCACACTCATCAGGCGGCGGACCACATGGTCGACAATCGCCGAGCGGTCAACCTCGGAAGTGTGAGCAACCCGATCACCTCCGACCTGAGTGCGACGTACGTCATCGTGAACGCGGACCGACACGGGCATCGACTCGTCCACCGACGCGTCTCCTACGACCATGCCGCAGTGCTCGAACGACTGCGTCGTTCCTCGCATCCGCAAGCCGGCTTCATCGCGGCGTTCCAGCAAGGCAAGCACGTGCGGCACCCCGCGGATCGGCCGGGCGCGCCGATCTTCACAAGCTGAACAGCTCACACAGGGCTATCCACCGTCGCATCTTCGCCGCCGATCGGCGCCACCAGCCGGCACCGCGTCCGGTACTGGGACGGCAGGCAATGGACGAGGCACGTCGATACGCGTTGTCGAGGATGGCCTCGGCGTGAGTGTCTCCGGAGTGGAGGCGATGGGGATCGAACCCACTACCTCTTGCATGCCATGCAACCGCTCTACCAACTGAGCTACGCCCCCGAAGGGAGGCCCACGATATCAGCCGGCCTGTCGTGATCACCCCACTACCCTTGTCGCTCATATGGCAGCCGACGACACACCCAAACAGCGATACACGCCGGCGCTCGCGAACGACATCGAGCACAAGTGGCAGGATCGTTGGGAACACGAGCGTGTGTTCTGGACGCCGAACCGCGAGGGCCTGCTCTCGGAAGATCCGCGCGGGCTCGCGTCCCGGCCGCATCTCTATGTGCTCGACATGTTCCCGTACCCGAGCGGCGTCGGTCTCCACGTCGGCCATCCACTCGGCTACATCGCGACCGATGTGTACGCGCGCTTCCAGCGCATGAACCGGTTCAACGTGCTGCACGCGATGGGCTACGACGCGTTCGGTCTGCCTGCGGAGCAGTACGCGGTACAGACCGGCACGCACCCGCGCGTCACCACCGAGGAGAACATCGCCACCTACAAGCGCCAGCTCCGAGCGCTCGGCGTCGGACACGATCCCCGGCGAGGGATCGCCACGACCGACGTGTCGTACTACAAGTGGACGCAGTGGATCTTCCTGCAGATCTACAACTCCTGGTATGACGAGGATGCCGATCGGGCGCGGCCCATCGGCCAGCTCGTGCAAGAGCTCCGCGCCGGCCGCTTTCCCACGCCGAACGACATTCCCTTCGACGATCTCGGGCCGCTCGAGCAGCGCGAGCTCGTCGACTCGTACCGGCTGGCATACGTCGCCGAGGCGTTGGTCAACTGGTGCCCGGGCCTGGGCACGGTGCTCGCAAACGAAGAGGTGACACCGGAAGGCCTGAGCGAGCGGGGCAACTTCCCGGTGTTTCGGCGTCCACTGAAGCAGTGGATGCTCCGTATCACGGCGTACGCCGATCGCCTGCTGGACGATCTCGACGCGCTCGACTGGTCGGACTCGATCAAGCTGATGCAGCGCAACTGGATCGGGCGCTCGACGGGCGCGACGGTGGCGTTCCCCGTAGAGGGCCACGCCGGGCTCGACATCGAGGTCTTCACGACACGGCCCGACACCTTGTTCGGCGCGACGTACATGGTGCTCGCGCCCGACCACCCGCTCGTCGAGGTGATCACGGCCAATGAATGGCCGGACGACGACGTCTTCGTCGATTGGGAGAGCAATCCGATCGACTCGTGGAAGGGAGTGTTCGGCCTCACCAGCGCGCCGCCCGAGGCGGTGTGGCGGTACCGCGAGTTCGCGCTCGCCAAGACCGAGCTCGAGCGACAGAGTGAGGGGCAGGCGAAGACTGGTGTGTTCACCGGCGCGTTCGCGACGAATCCCACGAACGGAACGAGCATCCCCATCTTCGTCGCCGACTACGTGCTGATGGGCTACGGCACCGGGGCGATCATGGCCGTTCCCGCGCACGACCAACGCGACTTCGAGTTCGCGCGCGAGTTCGACCTCCCGATCGTGCCCGTGATCCGCCCGGGCGACGAGTGGCTCGCGGAGCGCGTCGTGAGCCCGACCGACGCGACAACCTGGCCGGAGGCCTTCGTCGGTGACGGCATCGCACAGAGCTCGTCCAACGAAGAGGTGTCGTTGGACGGCCTGCGCGTCGACGAGGCCAAGCGCAGGATCACCGAGTGGTTGGAGCGCACGGGGCGCGGCCGGGCAACGGTCACCTACAAGCTGCGCGACTGGTTGTTCTCCCGCCAGCGCTACTGGGGCGAGCCGTTCCCGATCGTGTACGACGACGTGGGCCCCATCGGCCTGCCCGAGGAGATGCTCCCGGTCGTCCTCCCCGAGATCACCGATTTCGAGCCCAAGACGTCGGATGATCCGGAGGCGCAGCCCGAACCGCCCCTTGCGCGCGCGATCGACTGGGTCGAGGCCGAGCTGGACCTCCGGGGTCCGGCATGGGCCGGTCAGGGGCAAGGCCCCCGCGTGTACTTGCGGGAGACGAACACCATGCCGCAGTGGGCCGGATCGTGCTGGTACTACCTGCGCTACCTGGACCCGACCAACGAAGACGAGATGGTCGACCCCGCCGTCGAGCAGGAGTGGGCCGGCGGCACACGACCCGACGGCTCTCCGAAGGTCGGCATGGTCGACCTTTACGTCGGAGGGGTCGAGCACGCGGTGCTGCATCTTCTGTACGCGCGCTTCTGGCACAAGGTCTTGCACGATCTCGGCTACGTGTCGACGCCCGAGCCGTTCCAGCGGCTGGTCAACCAGGGGTACATCCTCGCGCCGGCGTACACGGACGAGCGCGGGATGTACGGCGAGGCCGCCGAGGTCGAGGAGCGCAACGGTACGTTCGTGCACGACGGCAAGCCCGTGACGCGCGAGCTCGGCAAGATGGGCAAGAGCCTGAAGAACGCGGTCTCACCCGATGAGATCTACCGCGACTATGGCGCGGACACCTTTCGTCTGTACGAGATGTTCATGGGGCCGCTCGACAAGGAGCGCCCGTGGAACACCGCCGACATCGTCGGCGTGCACCGCTTCCTACAACGGCTGTGGCGCAATCTCGTCGACGAGGACACGGGACAGGTGCGAGTTTCGGATGCGGCCGCCGACGACGAGACTCGCCGAAAGCTGCACCACACGATCGCGGCCGTACGTGACGACATGGCGTCGATGAGCTTCAATACCGCGATCGCCCGGTTGTTCGAGCTGAACAACCACCTCACGTCGGTGGTCGCACGCGGCGGTGCAACACCTCGTGAGGTCGCGTTGCCGTTGGTGTTGATGGTCGCTCCGCTGGCGCCCCACGTCGCCGAAGAGCTCTGGGAGCGTCTCGGCAACGACGACACGTTGGCGTACGAGGACTTTCCCGTCGCCGATCCCGCGATGCTGGTCGAGGAGACGATCGAGGTCCCCGTCCAGATCGACGGAAGAGTGCGTGCGCGCGTGCAGGTGGCCACCGGTGCCGATGTCACGGCACACGAGGACGCCGCCCGAGCGGACGCACGCATCGAAGCGCTGTTGGCCGGCGTCACCGTCGCCGAGGTCAAGGTCGTGCCCGGCCGCATCGTCAACTTCGTCACCACACAATGCTAAATCTGAACACCGAGCACCTTTCCGGTGGCGCAGTGCCGCGGTAGGGTGCCGTTCTCTTCCCACGCCCTTCCCCGGTCGGTTTCGGCGCGCCCGGAGGTCGGTGCGGTGGGGGAGGAAGCACATATCGGTTTCGCCTCGCGCTTCGAGTCGTGGCGCGCCGACCCGCGCATCGCGTCACTCCTCGACGGCGCCGCGGTGCGGAAGGTCGTCGTGGTGCCCGGCCGAATGGTCAACTTCGTCCTGGGTTGACAGGCAGTTGCGTCGTTCGTCGGCCGAGGCCGCGCTTGTCATCGTCATCGCGCGCGGCCC
>DASQHW010000305.1:0-3222 GCA_035631895.1 Acidimicrobiia bacterium
CGCGGGTTGCGGACCACGTTCGACAAGGTCGTACGTCTTGAAATACAGCCGCGGCACTCCTTGGTTGTCGACGAACGGACTCGGGTCGATGACGCCGCCTTGTGCGTCCATGCAGAGAAACGGGCCCGACGACGTGTCGACGAATGGTCCCGTCGGGCTCGACGAGATCGCTCTCGACAGGCAGTAGTGACGCCCGTGGCCCGACACGGTCTGCGCCGTGTAGTACATGACATAGCGCCCTCCGATATAGAAGACGCCGGGCGCATTCTGCGTGTTGAGGACCTGCCACGCGGGAGGCGACGGCAGCGCTGAAGAACCGAACTGACCACCGCTGCTCGTTGCAAAACCCCGGTCGGGTGTGCTGGAGCGCAACACGCCGATGTGGTTCCCCCATGTCGTACCGGTCGTGTACGCGTAATACGTGTTTCCGAAGCGAACGACGTCCGGATCAGGGGCGTTCTCGTCTTGGGTCGTGTACGCCCAGTTCGGCACGAACGCCGGCGTTTGCGGATGCGATCGCAGCGAGATCGGACCAAGCGCATGCGCGGGGGCTGCGCCGAGCATGCTGGCGAACAACCCGACTACGACGGCATGCGCCGCGGCGCGCTTCAATACGCTCCAGTACCTGCGCAAGTTTCTCGACCTCCGCGCGACCTCGGTGAAGCCGCGCCGCAGCATAACCACGCGCAACACGAGCATCGCGGCTTCGGCAGCACCGCGCGTGCATCGTCAGATGCCGGCGAGCCACGCCGCATTGGCGCGATAGAGGGCGTCGTCGGTCGCCGGCTCGATACCCGTGGAAGTTCGGAAATCGTCGACCGGGTGCGCCAAGCCTTCGGGATGCGGGTAGTCGCTCCCGAACATGAAGATGTCGCCGGCCTGCCGCGCGAGCTGGGCCGGCCGCTCGAACCCGAAGGATGCAACGCGCATCTGCCTGCGGAGATATGCGCTCGGCGGCTCTGCGAGGTCGGCGATCGGCCGGCCGTTGAATCGGGCGTGAAACGAGAAGCCGCCGTCGAGTTGCAGCAAGAACATCGGTACCCACGCGGACATGAGCTCGACCACGCCGATGCGAAGATCCGGATTGCGCGCGAGCACGCCCCGTGTCGCGAGATCCGCGAGGGCAAGTGCGGGACCCGTCCACATGAACACCGAGCCAAGCAGCGGGTTGGACCAGTCGGGATCGTCAGCGGTCCATGCGGGATCGAACGGCGATGGGTACTGCGCTATGTGAAACACGATCGCAACGCCGTGCTCGGCCGCCGCGCGCCACACCGCGTCGTGATGCGGATGCGACAACCGTCGACCGGCTACCGGGGCGGGCGACAGCGTCGCGAGCCGCACACCGTTGCGGGCGAGGACCTCGATCTCGTCTACGCACCAATCCGGATCATGCAGGGAGATCTGCGCCACTGGAGCGAGACGGCCGCGGCTCTCGACGACGAGCTCGGCCACCCGGCGGTTCCATGCCTGCATGTTGACACGCGTCGCATCGGCGTCGTCCCAGAGCGCGTGCTCCCACATGATCGCGCAGTTCCCGAAGACGATCGATGCGTCAATGCCGAACTCCTGCAGCTTCGTCACGCGCGCTTCGGGGTCCCAGAAGTCGCGTGGCATGTCGTCATAGGCGCGCTCGGGCGGAAGACCCTGACGCATGCGCTCGCGGAACACGCCGGACTGCGAAACGTCACCCGGATCGTGAATGCCGAGCGTCTCTATTCGGCGGTCGCCCAGCACGAGCGTCGCGTAGCCGAGCGAGTCGTCGGTGATGCGCAGCGCGAGCTCACGGTCACGCGCGTCGACTCGATCGACCCACAGGTCACGCGTCTCGTAGATGTGGGAGTCAGCATCGATGACGGTCACGGAGCAAGTCTCGCGCCCGGGAGGCAATACGCTCGATTGACGGCATCGCACGTCGACACTGGAGGGCGATCGTGGCCGACCCGAATCTCGACATCGTCATCGACTGCGCCGATCCCGAGAAGCTCGCAGAGTTCTGGGCTCAGGCGCTCGGCTATGTCAAGGCGGGCATGTTCGATCCCTACTACGTGCTCCTCGCCCCGACACGAGAGCACCCACCTGTCATGCTGCAACGCGTGCCGGAACCGAAGACAACGAAGGCACGCATCCACTTCGATCTGCGGGTGGCCGATGTCGAGGCCGAAGCCACTCGGCTTGAACAGCTCGGTGCCCGCCGCGTCGACATCGGTCAAGGGCCGGATCCGGGCTGGATCACGATGGCCGATCCCGAAGGCAACGAGTTCTGCGTCTGCCCGGGCGTCCCGCTGCCTCCCTTGCAACAGCAATAGCGCTCGTTCGCCTACAACGGCGCAGGCTCGATCGCAGTCAGCTGTTCCATGGCGGGGCCGAACGTCGACTCGAGCCAGCCGGCGGGATCGTCCCCGATGGCGCCCGTGACCAGCGTCGACACCCCGATCTTCGCAAGCGCCTCCGCCCCTCGCACGACATCGTCGACGGTGGCATCGGGAGGAAGGTCGCGGTACATGGCCGTGACCTCGATCTCGTTGGGATCGCGGCCCACCGCGTCGCAGTGCCGGCGGAGGACGTCGATCTTGTGGGCGACCACATCGGCACCACCGAAGATGTTGCACGCGTCGGCGTACTGCGCGACGAGCCGGAGCGTCTTGCGCTCGCCACTGCCGCCGATCAGGATCCGCGGGCGAGGTGCGCTGACAGGCATCGGGCTGCACAACGTCTCGGCGAGCTGATAATGCCGGCCCTCATAAGGGCCGTTGTTCTCGCTCCACATCTGGAGGCAGATCTGGATCGCCTCCTCCAACCGCTCGAAGCGCTCCGCCGTCGGCGGGAACGGCACACCGAGACCACGGTGCTCGCGCTCGTAGCAGGCCGCGCCGATTCCGAGCTCGGCCCGGCCACTCGACACGACGTCGAGTGTCGTCACCGTCTTGGCGAGGATCCCGGGGTAGCGATAGGTCACGCCGGTCACGAGGAGCCGCAGCCGCAGCCGTTCGGTGCGCCCCGCAACGAAACCGAGTGCGGTGTACCCCTCCAGCATGGGGTCCTCCGCCGGCGCCATCCAGTCCATTTGGAAGAAGTGATCCATGAACGACAGGGTTCGCACGCCGACGGCCTCCGCGCGCTCGGCGAGGGCTGCGACGCCCGGCCCGATACCTGACGGACCGCCCGCCCAGTCGAACCGCGAGATGTGGAGATCGAGTTGCATGCCCGTCGTTCTACCCG
>DASQHW010000306.1:0-1770 GCA_035631895.1 Acidimicrobiia bacterium
AAATTCCTCGCAGAATCCGAGTTGGCGCGTGACGAACGGTTCGTTCGCACCGACATCTCGGATCGCCTCTTCGATCCCCGTGGTCCGAAGATCGCGCAGCGCAACACCGGCCCGGCCCGCATGGGTATCGACCGGCCCGCCGCTGGTGAGCGGTCTCGTTCGTTGATGCACGGCATTTTCGTCGGCGAGATCCAGGCGCTCGAAGGCGCCGGCCGCACGTGCTACGACTTCGACGACGACAGCGCGCCGTTCCAGTTGAAGCTCGACATGGCGCGCCAGTGCTGGGACGAGTCCCGCCACTGCGAGATCTCCGTGAAGCTCGGCGACCACATGGGCACCGAGATCGGCGAGTACACCGAGTCGACGTTCCTGTTCGCGGCCGCGTGCAATCCCGACCCGGTGCTCCGGCTCTGCGGCGTGAACCGGGCCCTCGAGGGGCTCGCGATCGACGTGTTCAACGCGATGAAGGACTTCGGGAACGACACCGGCGACCCTGTGCTCGAGTTCTGCGAGGACTGGATGCTCGCCGACGAGGTCACTCACGTGAAGATGGGCTCGGACTGGTTGCGCCGGCTCACCGAGAAGGACCCGGCACGCCGTGAACGAGCGCTCGAGTTCCAGCGCACGGTCGACGCGATCTTCAACCTCGGTGGCTTCCGCGGCGAAGACGACGAGAACCCGGTGCAGCTCGCCCGGAACTTCCGCCGGCTCGCCGGATTCACCGAAGAGGAGAACGATTCGCTGGCCGAGCTCGCACGGCAGTCGACGCAAGAGGCGATCGAGATGGCGACGATGGCGACGTCGGCGCTGGATGCGTCGGCGCAGGGTGGCGGTTCGTGAAGTGACGGTGTCCGTACGGCCCGATCCGTTCACGCTGATCGCGTATGACGCCAAGGAGATCGGTTCGATCGTCGAAGATGTTGCCGCCGTCGTCGGCATCAGCCCCGGTGTCGACATCGACGTCGAGGTCGACGAAGAGCTGTTCGCACCGCTCACCGGGCACACGACCGATCTCGTGGACGGGCGCGTGAAGCTCTGGATCTCGGGCGGCAACATCGAAGACAGCAAGCGGCCGCGCACGTTCTCGCCCGAACAGGCGAGGCGCGACTTCTCCGTCATGTTGTTGCGCGCCGCGGACAGGCTCTCCGAGGACTACGCCGGCGCGCCGCCCGACGGCGAGATCACGCGCGGGGAGCGGGCCGCATGGGACGTGTACGCGGTCGGCCGCGCGAGGCGCCTCGGGCTGCCGGTGCGGCGACAGGCGCAGCTGTACGAGTTCCGGTTGCAACACGGGTTCACCGATGTTGCGGATGCAGCGTTCGACCGTCTCTGGGACGCCGAGCACGTCACATGGGCAGGGATCCGCGAGATCTGCAAGGAGACCGGCGCCGCCGATCGGGGCGATTCCAAGATCCCGATCGACCTGCTGCGCCAGAAGTAACGCGGCATCCCGGCCCGCAGCGAGCGCGACTAAGCAAGATCGTGGGCGGAGATCGTGTCGTAGATGTCGAGGACGGGTTTCGCCGCGAGCGCCGGGAGCGCCTCGCGAGCCATGCCGGCCATGAGCGGGGAGTCGAGGTGGGCCTGCACAGCGTCGGCCGACTCCCATTTCTCGATGATCACGAGGCGGCCACCGTGGGTGAGCGACGAGACCAGGTCGATGTTGCGGCAGCCGGGCTCGTGACGGGTCAGCACGACGTATCGGGCGAGCGTCGCGGCGAGGGCCTCCTCGGCTCCCGGACGCGCGTCGAAGATGGCGGTCAGCATCGC
>DASQHW010000307.1:0-4702 GCA_035631895.1 Acidimicrobiia bacterium
AAGGGAAACGTCGGCCCACGGTTCGGCATGGTCGTGCATCTCGGTCATACCGGCGCCTCGGCGACGCCGTACACACCATCGAGGTCTCCACGCATTCGTTGGCGTGCCTTCTGCGCGACGGCGTTGACCTTCGACTCCGTCGTGCGCAGCGCGACGGCCGTCGTCGCTTCGTCGCAGTCCATCAGGTACCGCAACACCGCGACATCGCGCTGGTGCCGCGAAAGGCGATCGAGCGTGTCGACGATGTGTTCGGAGATCGTTTCGTCCTCGATCTCCGACTTCGCGCGCAGGAACTCGAGACACACATCCTTCGTGCGCACGATCACCCAACCGGCGGGGCTGTCGTGGCGACGAACCCGCTCCCACCGTTCATAGGTCTGCGCCATCGTCTCTGCGACGGCGATACGTACGACGGACACGTCGAACCGGAAGAACCGCTGGGCGGCCTGACACGCGACCATCACGAGTCCGGGAAAGGCCGCGTCGAATTCCGCTCGCGGCTGCTCGGGCCCAGGCATCCGGCAATCATTACCGCTTGGATGCTCGGGGACACGGCACCTCCCGGGCGTCGTCCGCGACGCCGGCGACCGTCGAGCACGCAGCGCGCGAATCTGTCACGGCGCCTCCCGCGGCGCCGAGCATCGCGCCTGGTGAAGTGCACCGAGCAACAGGTTCAGATCGGGACAACAGGTTGATACGGTCACGACCGCACCGTCGAGGGGGAGCCATGATCTTCACGCAGCACTACCTCGCGTGCCTTTCGCACGCGTCGTACGTTGTGGCTGACGAAACGACGGGTCGAGCCGTTGTCGTCGATCCGCGCCGGGACGTCGGTGTGTACCTCGAGGAAGCGGCGAACCTCGGGCTCACGATCGAACGTGTCGTCGAGACGCACGTGCACGCAGACTTCTTGAGCGGGCACCTCGAGCTGGCGGCGCGCACGGGCGCCGTCATCTCCTACGGCGAGGGCGCCGCGGTCGAGTTCGAGATCGAGCCCTTGGCGGATGGCCGACGCCTCGTGCTCGGGGAGGTCACCCTCGAAGTGCTCGCCACGCCGGGACACACACCGGAGTCGATCTGCATCGTCGTGTACGAGCACGGCGACGACGAAGTGCCGTACGGCGTGCTCACCGGCGACACGCTTTTCGTCGGCGATGTCGGCCGTCCGGACTTGCTCGCGTCCGCGGGCACCGGCTGGTCCGCCGACCGGCTCGGCCGGCTTCTCTACCGCTCGCTGCACGAGAAGCTGCTCGTCCTCCCGGACGCCACCCGCGTCTTTCCCGCGCACGGTGCCGGGTCGTCGTGCGGGAAGCAGCTGTCGAGTGAGACGAGCTCGACGTTGGGTGAGCAACGACGCACGAACTACGCGCTGCAACCCATGGACGAGGACGACTTCGTCGCGGTGGTGACGGAGGGCCAACCCGTGCGCCCGCAGTACTTCACGTTCGACGCGCAGCGTAATCGCCAGCTGCGGCCGCTGATCGATGAAGACGCTCCCGCGCTCCTGGACATCGACACGGTGTTGCAGCTCCGCGACGGCGGCGCGGTGCTGCTCGATGCGCGCGAGCCGGCGGACTTCGCGGCCGGGCACCTGCGCGGTGCCGTGAACGTCGGGCTGGGGGGCCGCTTCGCCGAGTGGGCGGGTGACGTGCTGCGACCGGAGCGAGATGTCGTGCTCGTCGGAGACCCCGCCGCGGCGATGGAGGCCAAGGTGCGTCTTGCGCGCGTCGGCTACGACCGTGTCATCGGACAGCTCGACGAGCCGGCGCAGGTGTTCGAACGCCGTCCGGACCTCGTCGAGGCGAGCTCGCGGCTCACGATCGAGCAACTTGCGGAGCTCCGCGGGCTCGAACCGGGCCTGCAGGTCGTCGACGTGCGCGGTGCAGGAGAGACGGCCGCCGGAACACTGCCGGGTGCTCGCGAGATCCCACTTGCGGCGCTCGCGGACTCGCTGGCGGCCCTCGAGCCGGGCGCGCCGGTCGTGGTGTATTGCGCCGGCGGCTCGCGGTCACAGGTCGCGGCGAGCGTCTTGCTCGACGCCGGTTTCACCGACGTCTCCGATGTGCTCGGCGGCTTCGGCGCGTGGAATGCCGCCGGATTGCCGATTGTCACCTCGGATGCGCCGGCGGAGGTCGGCGCGACGCCGCAGGTGGGCGCCCGCGGCGGCAAGGCCCTCGCCGACGCCGGCGCCTTTCTCCTCGACGTGCGCGAACTCGATGAGTGGCACAACGAGCATGCAGCCGGCGCGGTGCTGATCCCGATGGCGAACGTGCGTGAACGACAGGAGGAGCTCCCGCGAGATCGGCGGATCGTGGTGATGTGTCGTTCGGGTGGACGCTCCGCAGCCGTGACGGACGCGCTACGCGCCTGGGGGTTCGACGCGGTCAACCTCTCGGGGGGCATGTGCGCCTGGGCGGCCGCGGGATTACCGGTGGTCACCGCGGCGGACGCCGGTCTGGTGATGCATCGGGCGGAGCCCCTCAATTGCGAGACATCCATTCCGGCGCTCATCGGCGGTGTGGTGATGCCCAATGCCCGCTTCTACGTGCGGAATCATTTCGCCACTCCGATCCTGGACGAAGCCTCGTTTCGTCTCGACGTCCACGGGCTCGTGGAGCGACCGCTGCGATTGCGCCTGCGCGACGTGCAGAACATGCCGTCGCAGACGTTGGTCGCGACACTCGAGTGTGCGGGCAATGGCCGCGCGATGTTCGAGCCGGCCACCGATGGTGAGCAATGGCGCTTCGGCGCGGTGAGCACGGCGGAGTGGACCGGGGTGCCGCTCGTCGAGATCATCGATCGGGCAGGCGCACACACCGGTGCGCGGGAGGTCGTGATGCGCGGCGCGGACGGCGGGCGTGTCGACGGCCGGGCGGAACCAATCCGCTTCGAACGCAGCCTGTCACTGGATGAAGTTCGTACCTCGGACGCGCTGCTCGCGTACGCGATGAACGGCGAGCCGCTCCCGGTGCAGCACGGGTACCCGCTGCGAGTGATCGTGCCCGGGTGGTATTCGGTCACCTCGGTCAAGTGGCTGACGGACATCGAGGTGATCGGCGACGCGTTCGAAGGCTTCTTCCAGACCGATCGCTACGTCTACGAGTGGGACCGCGACGGTACGACGGTCCGGGAGCCGGTGCGGCTCCAGCAGGTTCGCGCAGTGATCACCGAACCGACGGGTGACGACGAGGTCGCTGCCGGCCAACTCGTCATCCGGGGTGTCGCGTGGTCCGGCGCGGGACCGATCGCACGTGTGGATGTGCGTGTCGGCGACGGGCCGTGGGAAGCCGCGCGTCTCATCGGCGAACGCCGGCGTCACAGCTGGCAGTGGTGGGAGCTCCTGACGCGGGTCGACGAGCCCGGCGCCACAACAGTGCGCGCCCGTGCGACCGACCTCGCCGGCCGCACCCAGCCGGAGACGCCGGCGTGGAATCGGCTCGGCTACGGCTGCAACGCGATCCAGGTGGTCCCGCTGCGCGTCAGCTGATCGCGCCGCGTCGCCGCCGACTCAGCCGCGTTCCCGGCCGACGACCGAGACGAACGACACCATCTCGCCGGGATAGCCGCCGAGGTTGTGCGTGAGGGCCAGCGGACGGTCGTTCCCGAGCTGACGTTCGGCAGGTGCCTCGCCGCGTAGCTGCAGCCAGCACTCGAACATCATCCGCAGGCCCGACGCGCCGACCGGGTGGCCGAAGCTCTTCAGCCCACCGTCAGGGTTCACCGGCAGCTCGCCGCCGAGATCGAACGTGCCCTCGAGCACTTCCTTCCACGCGGTGCCGCGCTCGGCGAACTGGAGGTCTTCGTAGATGAGGAGCTCGGCGGGTGTGAAGCAGTCGTGCACCTCTGCCATTGCGAGCTCTGCGCGTGGGTTGGTGATCCCGGCCTGCGCGTAGGCGTCGCGGCCGGTCGCGGCGATCTCGGGAAACGTGGTGTAGTCGTATGCAGGGTCGGCGTTGCCCGAGCAGTTCCCCGCGACGAGTGACAGCGCCTTGATGTAGAGCGGGCGGTCGGTGTAATTGTGCGCGTCCTCGGCCCGCACCACGATCGCAGCGGCGGATCCGTCGGCGACGCCGGAGCAGTCGTACACGCCGAGCCCGCCGGCCATCAACGGCGCGCCGCAGATGGTTTCCATCGAGACCTCGCGCTTGAACTGCGCCCGAGGGTTGCGCGCACCGTTGTAATGGTTCTTCCATGCGATGCGGGCGAGGACCTCGCGCACCTGCGCTTCGTCCAGGCCGTACTTCTGCGCGTAGGCCGGTGCGCACATCGCGAACATCGCGGCTGCGGTCAGGGTGCGGGCAGTCCCGTCCGTCGCGCTCTTCGACGCGCCGACCAGGCCCTGGTACCCGCTGTCTTTCACCTTCTCCACACCGACGGCCATCGCGATGTCGTACGCGCCGGACGCCACGGCGTACGCCGCGTTGCGCAGGGCCTCGGATCCCGTCGCGCAGAAGTTCTCGACGTGGGTGACGGGCTTGTCGTGGAGTTGGAGCGGCCGGGCGAGCGCCATGCCGCTCATTCCCGAGAAGGCCGTGCCGAGCCAGTAGGCGTCGACGCCGTCCTTGGTCACACCGGCCGACGCGAACGCCTCGTTCGACGCCTCGAGCAGCAGGTCGTCGGGGCCCTTGTTCCATTGCTCGCCGAAGGGCGTGCAACCCATGCCGACGATCGCGACGCGGTCTTTGATGCCTTGTGAACCCAC
>DASQHW010000308.1:0-2061 GCA_035631895.1 Acidimicrobiia bacterium
CCAGTCGGCGATCCTCGACGCCTCGCTTGCGTACGAGTTCTACGGGTTCGGCGGCCCCGACGTACGCGAAGGCCTCGCGTCCCACACCGAGAAGCGCGCACCGCGTTTCGACGGCCCGACAGGGGAGTGAGGGACACAGCAGCGCAGCGACCGGAGGTTGATCGCACTAGTACGACTTGGGCAGGCCCAACGACTGTTGTGCGACGAAGTTGAGCACCATCTCCCGGCTGACCGGCGCGATGCGCAGGAGCCGGACCGTTCCCCACAGGTCCGCGAGCCCGTACTCCGTTGCCATGCCGTTGCCGCCGTGCGTCTGGATCGCCGTGTCGAGGCAGCGCAACCCGGCTTCGGCGGCTGCGTACTTCGCCATGTTCGCGGCTTCGCCCGCCGCGAGCCGATCGGCCGCGTGGTCGTGCATCCATGCCGCCTTCGCGGTCATCAGCCGTGCGAGCTCGAGCTCGATCTTCGCGATCGCGAGCGGATGCGCCACACCCTGGTGCCGACCGATCGGGACGTCCCACACCTGGCGCTCGTTTGCGTATTCCGATGCCCGGTCGAGCGCGTAGCGCCCGATGCCCGTGCAGATTGCGGCGCTCATGATCCGCACGGGATTGAGCCCGAAGAACACCTGCCGGAGCCCTTCGCCCTCGGTGCCGAGAAGTCGATCGGCAGGTACCTCCACGTCGTCGAAGAACAGCTGGAACTGCTTCTCCGGTGCTTTGATCTCGATCGGGATCAAGCTGCGCTCCAGCCCGGGCGCGTCGGTGTCGGCGACGAACAATGAGAGCCGCCCGCGGCCGCTGTCCGGATCGGTGCCCGTACGCGTGACGACCACCATCAGCGGCGCTTCGTCGACGCCGGAGATGAATGTCTTGGTACCGCGCAGGCGATACACGTCGCCGTCACGCGTCGCGGTGGTGGACAGGTTGTGGCTGTTGGAGCCGGCATCGGGCTCGGTGATCGCGAACACCATCTTCGCGCCCGCGGCCATCGGTCGCAGCCAGCGTTCCTTCTGCGCGGGGGTGCCGAAGCGCGTGAGCAGCTCGCCGCAGATCGCAGGCGAGACGAGGATGAGCAACAGTGGACACCCCTGCGCGGCGAGCTCCTCGCACACGATCGCGAGGTCGCTCATGCCGGCCCCGCCGCCGCCGTACTCCTCGGGCAGGTGCACGCCGAGGAACCCGAGGTCCGCCACGGCCTTCCAGAGCTCGTCGGCCTTCTCCCCGGTGCGCGACTTCTCGGCGAAGTACTCGTGGCCATAGCCGGCAGCGACGTCGCGCACCGCCGCTCGCAGCATCTCGTGCTCACTGCTCTCGGCAAAGTCCATCGCTATAACGTACCGGCGTGCCGGCAGACACCCTGCAGCTCGCGGACGATCTCGCGGCGGAGACGCGTGAGCTCGAACGCCTGCTCGAACCACTCGATGCCGCCGGTTGGGAGCTCCCGACTCCCGCGCCGGGCTGGGCGATCCGCGATCAGATCAGTCATCTCGCCTACTTCGACGAAGCCGCGACGCTCGCCGCCGTCGATCCGGATCGCTTCCGCGCCGAGCGGGACGCGGCGTTCGGCGCGGCCGCGGCAGAGCCGGCGAGCGGCGGGATCGACGCGTTCACGGAGGGAATTGCGATGCGCGCCCGCGCCCTCGACGTCGCGGCGGTGCACTCGTGGTTCCGTGACGCGCGCGCGTCGATGGTGCGGGCCCTGCTCTCGCTCGATCCGGGCTCCCGCGTGCCGTGGTACGGGCCCGACATGAGCGTCGCATCATCGCTCACCGCCCGCATCATGGAGACGTGGGCGCACGGCCAGGACGTCGCCGACGCGCTCGAAGCGACACGCGCGACGACTCCCGCGCTGCGTCATGTCGCGCACATCGGGGTCCGTACCTTGCCGAACAGCTTCGTCACGCGCGGCCTGGAGGTGCCCGATACACCCGTGTACGTCGCGCTCACCAGTCCCGAAGGTGCATCGTGGACGTGGGGCGACCCGGGTACCGATCGCGTCGAAGGGCACGCGCTCGACTTCTGTCTGGTCGTGACGCAACGCCGGCATGTTGCGGACACG
>DASQHW010000309.1:0-2949 GCA_035631895.1 Acidimicrobiia bacterium
CGAGGGCGTACCTCATCATCGTCCTCGAGCAGCACACCTCGGATCGCCTCGACGAGGATCTCGCGTCGCTTGCCGACCAGCTGACCACGCTCGGCGCCGTCGACGTGTACGTGCTCCCGCCCGTATCGGGCGCGAAGTTGATCGAGGCACGCGAGAAGGCCTTCTGGGTCGTCAAGGCGCTCGGTGCGAACGACATCATCGACGTCGTCGTGCCGCGCGCATCGGTGCCCGAATATCTGCAACAGGTAGCGGCGATCGCGCACGCGAATGCGACGCTGGTGAGCGCCGCGGGTCACGCGGGCGACGGAAACATCCACCTCTCGGTGTTCCAGCCCGACGTCGACGTGCGGCAGCGTGTGATGCGCGGGATCCTCGAAGCGGGCATCGCGCTGGGTGGCGCCATCTCGGCCGAGCACGGCATCGGCAAGGAGAAGAAGAAGTACTTCCTCGAGCTGGAGGACCCGCACAAGATCGCCCTCATGCGCAGGATCAAGGCGGCGTTCGATCCGAACGGCATCTTGAACCCGGGCACCCTCCTCGACTGAACTGCCCACGTGAACGGAGCCCACGCCCTTCTTCGCACGCTCGTCGCCAACGGTGTCGACACGTGCTTCACCAATCCAGGCACCTCGGAGATGCACTTCGTGGCCGCGCTCGACGACGTGCCCGAGATGCGTGCGGTGCTCGCACTCTTCGAAGGCGTCGCGACCGGAGCGGCCGACGGATTCGGGCGTATGGCCGATCGCCCCGCGGCGACGCTGTTGCACCTCGGCCCCGGCCTCGGCAACGGGCTCGCGAACCTGCACAATGCTCGACGCGCGCGCACACCACTTGTCAACATCGTCGGCGACCACGCCACCTACCACCAAGTCTTCGATGCGCCGCTGGCGTCCGACATCGAGAGCGTGGCGCGCAACGTCTCGGCATGGATCCGGAGCGTCGACACGCCCGCAGAAGTCGGCCGGGCGGCGGCGGAAGCGATCCTCGCGGCGATGCGAGGTCGTGTCGCGACGCTGATCCTGCCCGCCGACGCGTCCTGGTCCGAGGGAGCCGAACCGGGACCGATTGCGGCGGTCCCTGCCCTCCATCGGGTTCCGACCGATGCGATCGAGCTGGCCGCGAAGGCACTGCGATCCGGCGAACCGGCCGCGCTCCTGCTCGGTGGAGGCGCCCTGCGTGAACGCGGCTTGATCGCGGCGGGGCGCATCGCCGCCGCAACCGGCGCCAAGCTCCTTTGCGAGACGTTCCCGGCGCGCCTCGAGCGCGGCGCGGGGCTTCCGAGCGTCGAGCGGCTCGGCTACCTCGCCGAGTTCGCAATTGCACAGCTGACGGGACTGCGCCACCTCGTGCTCGTCGACGCGCGGGCGCCGGTCTCGTTCTTCGCGTATCCCGACAAGCCCAGCAACCTCGTGCCCGACGGATGCGAAGTGCACGAGCTCGTCCCCGACACCTTCGATGCGCAGAGCGCGCTCGAAGAGCTTGCCGGCGTGCTCGGTGCACCCGTGTCCGGCGTCCTCGGCGCGGATGCCACGCGACCCGAGCGTCCGACCGGCGCGCTCACCGCGGAGACCATTGCGCAGGCCGTCGGTGCGCTCCTGCCCGAAGGCGCGATCGTCAGCGACGAAGCGAACACCGCCGGCCTCTTCTTGTCCGGCGCGACGGCGGGTGCGCCGCGCCACGACTGGCTCACGCTCACGGGTGGCGCAATCGGCCAGGGGATGCCCGTCGCCACCGGCGCGGCCGTGGCATGTCCCGACCGGCCCGTGCTGAGCCTGCAAGCCGACGGCAGCGCGATGTACACACTGCAGTCGCTGTGGACCCAGGCGCGGGAGAACCTCGACGTCACGACGGTCATCTTCGACAACCGCTCGTACGCGATCCTGAGCCTGGAGCTCTCACGCGTCGGCGCTCGCACCGACGGCAGTGCCGCGGATCTCTTCGACATCTCGCGGCCGCCGCTGGACTTCGTCGCCCTCGCGAAGGGAATGGGTGTCGACGGTATACGCGTCGACACGGCCGACGACCTGGTGCACGCGCTCGAGCGCGCGCAGGCCGAGCCCGGCCCGTACCTGATCGACGCCATGCTTCCGTCCCGCCTCTGAACAAGGAGTCCCTCGATGCCCCACCGCTTCAACCACATGGAGCTGACGTTTCCGCGAGGCGCGCTGGACGACGTGACGCGCAAGGAGATTGCCGACTTCTACGGGGACATGTTCGGCTGGTCGGGCTTCGACGTCGAGCTGTTCGGCCAGCGGAACTTCCTCCTTGCCGGGGACGACGGCGCGCAGCACTTCATCCTCCTCGCGGAGGCGGACAAGCACCTCGAGTCGCCGGGATGGGATCACCTCGGTGTGTTGTGCGACACGCGCGACGAGGTCGACGAGCTCTTGGAACGCGCGAAGCGCCGGCGCGAGAAGGACGACCGTGTCGTGATCACGGAGTTCGAGAAGGATCTCGTGCAGGGGCCCGTCACCGTGCACGCGTTCTACGTGAAGTACCTGTTGCCCATTCACTTCGACGTGCAGTGCATCGAGCATTCGGCGGGCTCGTTCCCTGAGAAGCGCTGGCAGTACGTGTAGCTGCACGTCTCGCCGTGTGCGCACTACGGAAGCAAGAGGTTCACGTCTCCGAACTCGTGCCATAGGTATCGCTGTTCGGACGCTTCTTCGTAGGCCTTGTCCAGCAGGCTGCGGCCGGCGATCGCCTCGAGCATCTGTAGGTGTGATGCTTCGGGCTCGTGCCAGCCTGTGAGGAGGCCGTCTACCGCGACGGCGCCGCGGTCGGGTGTGACCACTACGTCGGTCCAGCCTTCACCGGCGTGCACGACGCCGCGGCGGTCTGCCACGGTCTCGAGCGCGCGCACGACTGTGGTGCCGACCGCGATGACGCGGCCGCCCGACCGGCGCGTTTCGTTGATGCGCGTCGCGGTGGGCGGCGGCACGCGGTACC
>DASQHW010000310.1:0-8972 GCA_035631895.1 Acidimicrobiia bacterium
CGCCGTCCTTCGCGTCGCCGAGATGGGCGCGGAGGCGGATCGCCTTCTCGGGCCCGCGGCAGTTGCCACCCAGGAGCCTGCCGGTGCAACGGGCATCGGCGCCGACCTCGAGCGTCGTGCACAACACGTGCTCGACGTCGAGCGCGCGTGCGACCTCGCCGAGATATGCGTCGAGCGACGCCGACACGATGACGATGTCGTGGCCCTCCCGCCGATGCCAGTCCAGGCGCGCACGCATCTCGGGCGGGACACGCACGGTCCGCGCATAGACGCGACCCGCCTCGCGCACCTCGTCGTGTGGGAGCCCGGCGAGCAGTCGACCGAGCAACAGCTCCTTGGCGACATCGCGATCGCGCGGGATCCGGTGCGCCTGCGTACCGAGCGCGGCCGCGACGCGCGGCCAACCGACGATCGACGCGAGGAACGGGAGAAGCGTGTCACGACGGGTGAGCGTGCCGTCGAAGTCGAACGCGGCGACCGAACGTGTCACGAGGTCAGAGCGGCAGACGGCGGAACACCGCACGCGGCAAGTGGCGCAGGACCATCATCACGTACCGGAGCACCGGGGGGACCCAAACGATCTCGTTGCCTCGCGCAATGGCGCGCACCACGGCGTCCCCGACCTGCTCGGGCGTCGCGGCCAGTGGCGCGGCCTTCATGCCCTCGGTCATCTTGGTGTGCACGAAGCCCGGCCTGACGATCGTCACGCGCACGCCGCTGCCCGCGAGTGATGCCGCGACGCCCTGGTAGTAGCCGTCGACCCCCGCTTTCGAGGATCCGTACACGAAGTTCGACCGGCGCACGCGTTCACCTGCGACACTCGACAGCAGCACGAGCGCGCCGTGGCCCTGCGCCCGCATTCGTTCGACGAGGGGAACAGTCACGGACACGACGCCGGTGTAGTTCGTCTGCACGATCTCGACCGCGGCGGCCCCGTCGTGTTCGGCCCGCGCCTGGTCGCCCAGCACACCGAAGGCGACGAGCACGACGTCGAAGCCACCGAAGCGATCGAACGTCGAGGCGATGAACGCCTCGTGCGAAGAGAGGTCGGTCGCGTCGAAAGCCACCGTGTGCACGTCCGACGCACCGGCGGCTTCCAGCTCCGCGGCAATCGTCTGGCAGGCCTCCGGCTTGCGCGCGGCAAGCACGACGCGGGCGGCCCGCTGCTGCACGAGCTTCCGGCACGTCGCGCGCGCGAGGTCGGAGCCGCCGCCGAGCACGAGCACGGATTGCACGTCTCCGAGCGCGTCCTTCACGACCGGCTCCTTCCTGCGCCGGTCAGGTCGAGCCGGCGCTCCATGTCGCTGCAAAGGACACCGTTCGGGTCCAGTGCCGCGCGCGCTTGCCTCCAGTCCCCGAGCTGGGGATACATCGCCTCGAGCAGCTCCGGGCGGAGCCGGGAATCCTTCGTGAGGTAGACACGGCCGCCCGCGGCCACCACGAGGTCGTCGAGGCCATCGAGCAACGTACCGAGCCGCGTGCGTATCGGGATGTCGAGCGCGAGTGTCCACCCCTCGATCGGGAAGCCGATCGTCGAGCGACTCCCGTGCTCGAACCGTTTGAGGACGGCCAAGAACGACGGCGTACGGGCGGCACTCAATCGCTCGAGTGCGGCGCGCACGACGTGCTCCGCGCCGTAGGGCACCACGAACTGATACTGCAGGAAACCGCGCGTTCCGTAGATCCGGTTCCAGCCGCGCACGCCGTCGAGCGGAAAGAAGAAGCGATGAATGCTCTGAACGTCGCGGCGCGGTCGTGCGGGAGCCTTCCGGAACCAGAACTCGTTGAAGAGTCGGATCGAGAGGCCGTTCAACAGCCCGTTCGGCATCCACGGCGGTGTCGCAGCCAACGCGTGCGGCGAGTACGTGCGTGCAGCGGAGCGCTGCGACGGCGCGAGCTCGTCGAGAGCGGCGTGGTTCCCCCGGGTCAGCACGCAGCGACCGAGGTCGCGGCCGGTCGCGCGGCAGTCGATCCACGCGACCGAGTAGCGGTACTTGTGGTCGCTCTCGAGCATGCGTGCCATGCAGTCGTCGACGTCGCGAGCGCGCTCGGTATCGCACACGATGCGCGAGGTCTCGACCGGCTGCAGCCGGATCGTCGCGTCGGTGACGACACCTGTCAGGCCCATGCCGCCCGCGGTCGCCCAGAACGCATCGGGCGTGCCGTCGGGATCCAGGGTGCTGACGCCGTGGGCCGGAGTGACGACCTGCATCCTGTCGACGTAGTCGGCGAAGGTCCCGTGGCGGAACTTCCCGTGGATGTCCGACGCGATTGCGCCGCCGATCGTGACGTAGCTCGTGCCCGGCATCACCATCGGGCACCAACCCAGGGGCAACAGCACGCGCAGCAGCGTGTCCAGGCTCACGCCGGCCTCGACCGTCACCAGCCCTTTCTCCACGTCGATGGCGAGCACGCGGTCGAGGTCGGTGCACAGCAGCACGTCGCCGCCTGCATTCTGCGCGGCATCGCCGTAGCTTCGAGCGAGACCACGCGCGATCACGCCGCGTGCGTTCGGTGCACCGACGCGCGCGACCACGTCGTCGAGCCGCCGGGGCGTGTGCACGGTCGCGCGGGTCGGCGCAGTCCGGCCCCAGCCGGTGAGGAGCCGGTCCTCGGGCATGTTCACGAACCGATCACCGCGATCGCGAACAGCAGTGCCCAGGTGGCACCGAGCACGAGCAGCACTCGGTCGGACAGCACGAGGTCTTCGGGGGCACCACCACCGCCCTGTTCGAGCAGCAGGGCGTACCGCAATATCCCGAGCACGAACGGGACGATAGACAGCTGGAACCACACCGGATTGCCCACGGAAGAGGACTTCTCGAACGCCCACAGGCAATACGCCAGCACCGTGACACTCGACGCAACGGCGCGCACGTAGTTCAAGAACGAGCGGGAGTACATCTCGAGCGCCCGGCGGTGTCCGGTCGCGCCGTCACCCAGCTCGACGAGCTCGGCGTGCCGTTTGCCGGTCACCATGAACAGTGACGCGGAGCCGGCCACGATCAAGAACCACGGCGAGATCGTCACACCCACGGCGACGCCGCCGGCGATCGTGCGCAACACGAATCCCGAAGCGACGCACGCGAGGTCGAGGACCGCTTCGTGTTTGAGCCAGACGCTGTACAACATGGTCTGCAGCAAGTAGCCGCCGACGATGAACGCCAGCGGCCAGCGGGCAGTGAATGCGAGCGCGATCGACGCGACGATCAGGATGATCCCGACCACCACGGCGGTGCGTACCGTGACCTCACCCGATGCAACCGGCCGGAATCGCTTGGTCGGGTGGCGGCGGTCGGCGTCGACATCGAGCGCGTCGTTGATGTAGTAGGTGCCGCTCGCGGCGAGGCAGAAGCAGATGAACGCGATGCCGGTCCGGAAGAGGGCGGTGGACTGTCCCAGCACGCCGGCAGCACCCGGCGCGGCCGCCACGAGCACGTTCTTGACCCACTGCTTCGGCCGGGCGAGGCGGACGAGCGCGGGCAGTCCTGCGCGCGCCGACGGGGCGGACGGCTCGGGCGCAGGAACGTTCTCGGCTGCCGTCACGTCACCTCGGTTTGCTAGATCTCGAGCGTTTCGTGCTCGATCACCTCGACGAGATCACCAATTGTCGCGCCGCCCTTGCGCATTCGCTGCAACAGGAACACGCCCATCAACATCGCGGCGATGCCACCACCTGTCACGAAGCCCAGCTCGTTGCGAAGGAACAGATCGCGGCCCAGTGCCACCGTGACGAGGAAGACGACAATGCCGACGATCCAGGCGGATGCGGCCTGCGGGTATGCGCGCAGCGCGATGAGGCCCTGCGCGAGGGTGAGCGCAACGATGAAGGTGGCGGCACCGAGCGTCAAGAGCATCATGTCGCGGTCGCCGAGGATCCACTTGTCGCCGAACAGCTTCTTGCCGGCCCACGGCCCGACGAATGTGGCGCCGACCGTTCCCACGGTCCCGAGGCCGACGACGATGAGCAGCAGCTTGCGCATGCCCGAACGGAAGTCTTCCTGCTTGCCCGCGCTGGCGAGCGCGGCGAGCTTCGGGAGCAGGGCGGCCTGTACGGCCTGGAACAACAGCAGTGGGACACGTGCGATGAACAACCCGGTGATGAACTTGCCGGTGAGGTCCTTCTCCGCGTGACCATTCGCGAGCAGGGTCACGCCCAGGAAGCTGGCGTAGGAGAGCAGCTGCGCGAGCAGCGAACCGAGCAACAACCAGCCGAGCGCGCTCGAGAGCTCCGAGTACGGCGCCGCGGGACCGGGCGTGAGCAGGTTGTGCTGGCCGCGCAGCGAGATCGCCACCGCGATCAGCGGTGGAAGCGCGAGGGCGAGCCCGTAGAGGCCCGGTGTCGAGACGCCGATCACGGCGAGGAGGATGCAGAAGAGCATGCGGGTCGTGCCTTCGGACCCGTGCATCAACCCGTACGCGCCGAACCGGCCGTTCCCGGCGAGCGTCCCGCGCGTCATGTGCGCGAGGTAGTAACAGGCGAGCGCGACGAAGAGCGCGCCGAGCAGCCACGCCTGTCCGTGGAACAGTTGGTCGATGAGCGGCTTCGCCGCGATAGCCGATGCCAGCGCCACGACTCCGGCGAGGATGGCGCCGAGCACCGCGGCACGCTTCACGAGCGGGCCGCCGCCGATCCCGCGAACGCGCCGGTGTGCAACCGCTCGCGCGACCTCTTGTTCGAGCGGCTGGAACAGTCCGGGCGCGACGACGAAGACGATCGCCCACAGGCTGTTGAGCGCGGCGTAGCCGGTGCTCGAGAGCCGGTGCGCCGCAACGATCTGGAACCCGTACGCGGTGACGCCGGCGATGAGCAGTCCTGCGCCGACGGCGTACGTCCCTTCCGGAAGCGGCAGCTTCTTGGCGGCCCCGACCAACCGCTGAGCGCGTTCAACCACGAACGGGAGAGGTTAGTCGTCGCCTCGGGACTGCTACCGGCCAGGCGCGGAGGTAGCCTCGTCGCGTGAGCTTGAGCACGAGGACGTACATCATCCTCGCCGCGTTCACCGGTTTGGCGATCTTGGTTGCCTTCGCCGTGCAGGTCATGGGTGCCCGCTGATGGAGGCACGATGACCGACGACTTCGACCTGGTCGTCCTCGGCGGCGGACCGGCCGGCTATGCGGCCGCGCTCTACGGTGCATCAGCGGGTCTGCACATCGCGATGGTCGAGGAGCAGCGTGTCGGTGGCACGTGCCTGCACCGCGGATGCATCCCGGCCAAGGAGCTTCTCCAGACGGCCGAGGTGCTGCGAACCGTGCGCGACGCGGCGGCATTCGGCGTGCGGACCTCGGAGCCCACGCTCGAGCTCGGGATGTCCCAGACGCGCAAGCACGCGGTCATCGACCGGCTGACCGGCGGCCTCGAGACGTTGTTGAAGGGCCGGAAGGTCACCGTGGTGCCCGGAACCGGCACGCTCGCGCCCGATGCACGGACCATTCGTGTTTCGGACGGTTCGGAGATTCGTGGCCGGAACGTGCTGCTCGCGACGGGGTCTTCACCGCGCTCGCTCCCGGTCCCCGGTCTGGAGTTCGACGGCGTACGCGTCCTCTCCTCCGACGACGTGCTCGAGCTCGCCGAAGTCCCCCGGCGGGTCGCGGTGATCGGCGGCGGCGCGATCGGGTGCGAGTTCGCGTCGTTCCTCGTCGACGCGGGTGCCGAGGTCGTCATCGTCGAGGTCCTCCCGCAGATCCTTCCCGGCGTCGACCAGCAGGTCGCGCAGGCGGTCGCGCGCGCCTTCACGAAGCGCGGGATCAAGGTGCAGGCCGGAGTACAGGTGCGGGGCTTCGACGGCGCAGCCCTGACGTTCGAAGGAAGGAACGGCGAGGAACGACTCGAGGTCGATGCCGTCGTGGTGTCGGTGGGTCGGCGAGCGCGGTCGGAGAACATCGGGCTCGACGGGGCGGGTGTGAAGGTAGACGAGCGGGGCTTCGTCGTGGTCGACGGCAATCTCCGAACGAATGTCGACGGTGTGTACGCGGCCGGTGACGTCGTCGCGACGCCGCAGCTCGCGCACGTGGCGTTCTCCGAGGCGATCGTCGCGATCAAGACGATGCTCGGCGAGCAGCCACTGCCGATCGAGTACGACAAGGTCCCGTGGGGCATCTACTGCCACCCGGAGGTCGCGTTCTGCGGCCTCACCGAGGCGCAGGCGAAGGAGCAGGGGTACGACGTCGTCACCTCGGTCCATCGTTGGGCCGGCAACGGTCGTGCGCTCATCGTCGGAGAGACCGACGGCATGGTGAAGGTCGTCGCCGAGCGCGACGGCGCGATTCTGGGCGTGCACATCGCGGGTCCGTGGGCGACGGAGCTCATCGCCGAGGGATACCTCTCCGTCAACTGGGAGGCCACCCCTGCCGATGTGGGCCTGTTGATCCACGCGCACCCGACGTTGTCGGAGCTCTTCGGCGAGTCCGTGCTCGCACTCACCGGCCGTTCCCTGCACGGGTAGGCCTGTCGTGGGGCGACGCGGCCCCGCGGAGTGGAGGAAATGTGGAAGTCACGATGCCGCAGCTCGGTGAGACCGTCACCGAAGGCACGATCACGCGATGGTTCAAGCAGGTGGGCGACAAGATCGACGCCGACGAGCCGCTGTTCGAGGTGTCGACCGACAAGGTCGACTCCGAAGTCCCCGCGCCGCAGTCCGGGTACCTGTCGGAGATCGTGGTGCCCGAAGGCGAGACCGTGGCGGTCGGTGCGCGCCTTGCGGTGATCTCGGATCAAGCAGGCGCGTCACCGCCGGATACGACGGCACCGCCGGAACCCGCGGCCGAGACGCCGCCGATCGAGCCCGAGCCCGCACCCGCGCCGCCCGCGCCGCCTCCGCCCCCGCAGACGCCTGCCCCGCCGGCCGTCCCCGCCCCGCCGGCGGCCCCCGCGCCGGTGGCAGCGCCGGTCGCGGCCTCGCCGCCGCCCACCGGCGGCGGCGCGGTGACATCGCCGCTCGTCCGCCAGCTCATCGCGCAAGAGGGTCTCGACCCCGCGCAGATCCGCCCGACCGGCGAGGGCGGCCGGATCACCCGCAACGACGTCCTCCAGGCGGCCCGCGCGCGCGGTCCGGCGCCGGCGCCGCCCGCACCCGCGGCCGCTCCCGCTCCGGCACCCGCGGCAGCGGCACAGCCGCTCGCGCGGGGGAGCGGCGACGAGACCGTGCCCTTCGACAACATCCGGCGTCGCACGGCCGAGCACATGGTGCGATCGCTCGCAACGAGCGCACACGTGTACACGTCCGCGCGCGTCGACTTCGAACGCATCGAGCGAGTACGGAGCGCGCACCAGGCGGAGTGGAAGGCAGAGGAGGGCTTCTCCCTCACCTATCTCCCGTTCATCGTGCGCGCCTTCTGCGACGTCGTGCACGAGTATCCCTACGTGAACGCGAGTGTCGAGGGCGAGACGTTGATCGTGCACCGTGACATCAATCTCGGTATTGCCGTCGACCTCGAGTTCAAGGGGTTGATCGCGCCGGTGATCCGGAATGCCGACGGCAAGCGGCTGCGGTTGATCGCGCGCGAGATACGCGATCTCGCCGCGCGCGCGAAGTCGAAGCAACTGAGTCCCGACGAGGTCGTGGGCGGCACGTTCACGATCACCAACATGGGGCCCTTCGGCACCACGATGACGTTCCCGATCATCAACCAGCCGCAGGTCGCGATCATGGCGACGGACGCGATTCGCAAGGAGCCGGTAGTCGTCGAGAGCGCCGACGGCGACGACGCGATCGTCGTGCACCATGTCGGTTACCTGTCGCTCACCTGGGATCACCGCGCGTTCGACGGCGCGTACGCCGCGTCGTTCCTCAATGCCCTCCGCGGCGTGCTCGAGACGCGCGATTGGGAAGCAGAGCTCGCGTGAACACGCTGCGGGCCCGTTGGCTGGGCTCGGTCCCGTACCGCGAGGGCGAGGTGCTCCAGCGCGCGATACATGAGCGCGCGTGTGACGACTATCTCTTGCTGCAGGAGCATCCCCACGTGTACACGATGGGGTCGAGCGCGCGGCCCGAGCACGTGTTGCGCGAGCCGTCGTCGGTCGGTGCCGAGCTGGTCTCCGCCGACCGGGGAGGCGACGTCACGTACCACGGGCCCGGCCAGCTCGTCGGATACCCGATCCTCAAACTGAACCGGTATTGCGAGGGCCCCAAGGCCTATGTGCGGATGCTGGAAGAGGTCATCATCCGCACGCTGAGACAATGGAACATTGTCGGCCGACGCTTGGAAAAATCGCCCGGCGTCTGGGTCGGCGACGGGCAGCCGAGCAAAATTGCGGCGATCGGCACGCGGATCGAGCGTGGTGTAACGATGCACGGGTTTGCGCTGAACGTCATGATGGACCTAGCGCCGTTTTCGCTGATTGTTCCCTGCGGCATTCCTGCCTGCCCTGTGACCTCCATGGCGGAGGTGCTGACGCATCCCGTGGATCTGACCGAGGTCCATCGTTGCGTGGCGGAACAATTTTCCGGTGTGTTCGGACTCGAATGGATGGAGCCATGACGACGATACCCGCCATCCCGCACGAAATGGACAATCATACCTTCCGTCTCGCTGTCGCGCAGTTCGATCGCGCCGCGGAGCTGATGCAGCTCGATCCCAACCTCCGGCAGAGACTGAAACTTCCGGACCGGTCGCTTATCGTCAGCGTTCCCGTCCGGATGGACGACGGCCGTGTCGAGATGTTCACCGGCTACCGGGTGATTCATGATTCCTCGCGCGGACCGTCGAAGGGCGGCATTCGCTACCATCCCGACGTGAACCTGGGTGAAGTCGCGGCGCTCGCCATGTGGATGACGTGGAAATGCGCGCTGGCCGGTCTGCCGTACGGAGGCGCCAAGGGCGGCGTGCGGGTGGATCCGAAAAGACTGTCGCGCGGTGAACTGCAGCGGTTGACGCGGCGCTATGCAGCGGAGATTTTTCCGTTCATCGGTCCGGATAAGGACGTGCCGGCTCCCGACGTGGGCACCGATGCCCACGTCATGGCCTGGATC
>DASQHW010000311.1:0-8895 GCA_035631895.1 Acidimicrobiia bacterium
GTCGGGTTGTTCTTCGGGTGGAGCGTGGTGCAGGCCCTCAAGAGCCAGGGCTTCAACAAGTTCGCGATCGCTCCCGGCCAGCTGTTGGTCGTCGTCGTCATCGCCGCGGTCCTCGGGGTCGGTGCGGCGATCTGGCCCGCCCGGCGCGCGTCCAGACTCGATGTGCTGCGCGCGATCGGTGAGGAGTAGGCGCCTAGTACTGGTCGCGGACGCGTGCATCCTTGTCGCGCACGGTCTGGGCGAGGTCTCCGAGGTACCGCTCCATCGCCGTCCTCAGCTTCTCGTCGTGGACGCCGAGGATTCGGACCGCGAGCAGGCCCGCGTTGCGTGCGTTGCCGATTGCGACCGTCGCGACCGGCACACCTGCCGGCATCTGTGCGATCGACAACAAGGCGTCGAGACCGTCGAGTTGCTGCAACGGGACGGGCACGCCGATCACGGGAAGCGAGGTCATCGACGCGGTCATGCCCGGGAGGTGTGCGGCACCGCCGGCGCCGGCGATGATCACGCACAAGCCGCGGCTCGCGGCGCCCCGTGCATACTCGAGCATGACTTCCGGCGTGCGGTGCGCGGAGATGATGCGGACCTCGTGGGGTACGCCGAAGTCGACGAGCACATCGATTGCGCCCTGCATGACCGGCAGGTCGGAGTCACTGCCCATGATCACGCCTACCACCGGCAGGTTGCTCACGGCGAGAACCCTAATGGACACTTGGTCGCGGTGTGGACGGCACGACAGTGCGCAATGGCGTAGTGAGGAGCAGCTCTGCATGCATACACGACTCACCGACATGCTCGGGATCGAGCACCCCGTGATGCTCGCGGGAATGGGCGGGGTGTCCTATCACCGCCTCGTTGCGGCCGTGTCGGAAGCGGGCGGCCTCGGTACGTTGGGTGCGGCGGCGATGTCGTCGGCGCAGATGGAGGCGGAGATTCGTGACGTGCGTGCGCTCACGGACAAGCCGTTCGGTGTCGACCTCCTCGCCGCGCTGCCCGAACGCATGATCGAGGACGCGAAGAAGGTCGTCGAAGGCGGGGCGTCGTTGTTCGTTGCCGGGCTCGGCGTGCCGCGCGACGTCATCGCGGTGCTGCACGACGGCAACGTGCTGGTTGCAAGCATGTGCGGCAAGGTCCGTCACGCAGTCGCCGCCGTCGAGGCGGGGTGCGATTTCGTGATCGCCCAGGGCACCGAGGCCGGGGGCCACACCGGCACAGTCGCGACGATGCCGCTCGTCCCGCAGATCGTGGACGCAGTCGGCGACCGCACGCCGGTCGTGGCCGCGGGAGGCATCTTCGACGGCCGCGGCCTCGCGGCCGCGCTCGCCCTCGGTGCCGACGGCGTGTGGCTCGGGACGCGCTTCATCGCGACGCCGGAGGCGCGCGCGGTTGACGGCTACAAGGACGCGTTGATCGCGGCGCACGAGGACGACACCGTGATCAGTCGTGGCTTCACCGGTAAAACGTTGCGCGCGATCCGCAACGACTGGACGAACTACATCGAGGAACACCCGGAGGAGCTGCGTCCCTTCCCCGAGCAGATGGCGCGTGCGGTGGCTGCGAATGCGCTGCATCTTGGCGGTGACGACGAGACACCGGTTGATCGAAAGAGGGAGTGCTACCCGTCCGGGCAAGGTGTCGGCGCGATCGACGCGCTGGTTCCGGCGGGTGAGCTCGTGCAGCGCATCGTCGACGAGGCCGAGCATGCGCTCGCGCGGGCGGCCGCGGCGGTCGTCCGGTGACCGAGCGATTGCTCGTGATCGGAGGTGACGCGGCGGGCATGAGCGCGGCGGCGGAGGCGCGGCGACGGCTGCCGGCCTCCGAGCTCGACGTGATCGCCTACGAACGTGGCGGCTACACGTCGTACAGCGCGTGCGGGCTGCCGTATCTCGTCGCCGATCGCATTCACGATCCACGCGACCTCGTCGCGCGCACGCCGGAGGAGCATCGTGCCAACGGAATCGGCATGCGCACGCGGCACGAGGTCGTCAGTGTCGACACGCAGGAGCGCGCGATCACGGTTCGCGACCTCGAGGCCGGATCGGAGCGACGCGAGCACTTCGATGCGCTCGTCATCGCCACCGGCGCCGTCCCCGTGCGCCCGAAGCTCCCCGGGGTCGACACCGACGGCGTGCACGGCATCCAGACGATCACCGACGGCGTGGCGTTGCGGGATCACGTCTCGTCGCACCGGCACGCAAACCAGCGCGCGGTGGTCGTCGGCGCGGGCTACATCGGGTTGGAGATGGCCGAGGCGCTGCACCAACGGGGAATGCCGGTAACGGTCGTGGAGGGCGCGGCGCAACCCATGTCGACGCTGGACCCGGACATGGGCGCGCTCGTTGGTGACGCCGTCCGGAGCCTGGGGATCGAGTTGCGCACCAGCACGAAGGTCGTCGGCTTCGAAGCCGACGGGAACGGGCATGTGCGCGCAGTCGTGACCGAGGACGGCACGCTGCCGGCTGACGTCGTCGTCCTCGGCATCGGTGTGCGCCCGAACGTCGCGCTTGCGCGCGACGCCGGGATCGCCATCGGCGACAAGGGTGGCATCGCGACCGATGCACGCATGACGACGAGTGTCGACGGAGTGTGGGCTGCAGGCGACTGCATCGAGACGCACCATCGCGTCACCGGCTCTCCGGCCCTCGTTGCGCTCGGCACGCACGCGAACAAGCAGGGCCGCGTTGCCGGCGAGAACGCCACGGGGGGCGATGCGACGTTCGCCGGGGTGATCGGCACCGCGACCACCAAGGTCTGCGCGTACGAGATCGGCCGGACAGGGTTGACCGAGCGGGAGGCGTCCGAGGCGCGCTTCGACTACGTCACCGCCAGGATCGAGAGCACCACGCGCGCCCACTACTACCCCGGCAGCCAGCCGATCACGGTGAAAGTCGTCGTGCAACGGGGCAGTGGCCGTCTGCTCGGGGCGCAGATCATCGGCAAGGAGGGAGCGGCCAAGCGCATCGATGTGCTCGCCACTGCGATCTGGGCCGAGATGACGGTCGACGAGGTCGCGCAACTGGACCTGGGATACGCGCCACCCTTCTCGCCGGTGTGGGACCCCGTGCTGATCGCGGCCCGAAAGGCCGCCCACCTGGTCTAGCCCCGACGTGCGCGGGCGCTCTCTTCGGCGAGATCGTTCTCGTACATCATCGTCACGAGCTCCTCGAAGCTGACACGTGGCTTCCAGCCGAGCTTCGCGTGCGCCTTGGAGGCGTCGCCGATCAACAGGTCGACTTCGGAGGGGCGCATGAAACGCGGGTCCTGCTTGACGCGGGATTGCCAGTCTTCGATGCCGGCCAAGCGGAACGCGGCCTGGAGCAGCTCACGGATCGAATGCGTCTCACCGGTCGCAATGACGTAGTCGTCGGGCTCCGGCTGTTGGAGCATCATCCACATGGCCTCGACGTAGTCACCCGCGTATCCCCAGTCGCGCGACGAGTCGAGGTTCCCCAGCGAGATCTCCTCTTGGAGCCCGAGCTTGATCCGTGCGACGGCGTTCGTGACCTTGCGTGTCACGAACTCCATGCCGCGTCTCGGTCCTTCGTGGTTGAAGAGGATCCCGCTGCTGGCGTGGATGCCATACGCCTCCCGGTAGTTCATCGTCGTGTAGTGGCCGAACACCTTCGCCACGCCGTAGGGCGAGCGGGGGTGGAACGGCGTACCTTCGTTCTGCGGTGACTCGTGCACCTTCCCGAACATCTCCGACGATGACGCCTGGTAGAACCGAATCGGGTTGTTCTCACTCCCCCCGACGATCCGCACTGCTTCGAGCATGCGCAGGACGCCGAGGCCGGTGATCTCTGCCGTCAACTCCGCCTGCTTGAACGACAACTGCACGAAGCTGATCGCCCCGAGGTTGTAGACCTCGTCGGGCTGTACCTGTTCCACGACCGCGATCAACGACGAAAGGTCGCGCAGGTCGCCTTCGACCAGATCCAGCGCGGGGTTCTCGGACTGGACGAGACCGATCTTCGGGTTCGCCTGGCCGTGTACGAGGCCGAAGACCTGATAACCCTTTTCCGACAGGAACTGCGAGAGATGACGTCCGTCCTGTCCGGTCACACCGGTGATGAGTGCTCGCTTCATGAGCAGCGACGCTACTCGCGTGCTCCGTTCCAGTCGGGGTCAAGCTGCCGGAGGAACTCGCCGCAACGTTGGGCCTCGTCGAGCTCGCCGATCGCCTCGGCCGAGGTCCGCAAGCCCTCGACCGCGCGGAGAAACCCGCGATTGGTGTCGCGTTGCCACCGGACGTAGCCCGAACCGCGCCATCCCGATTGCCGAAGACGGTCCAGCCCGCGGTGATACCCGACCCGGAAGTACGCGTACGCCTCGACGTCGTCACGCGCGAGTTGTCCGAGCTGTGCCCATGCGTCGAGGAACTTCGGCCAGCGCGCGCATACGTCGGCCACCGCGTCCCGACGACCTTCGATCGGTTGCGCGAGCGCGGCGCCCAACGCTTCGAGCGCGTTGTCGGGTTCGGGTGCGAGGATGGTTTCCGGAGGTCCGGTAGGCGAAAAGTCGATGTTCGTCACCGCACGATCGTACGGGGCGGTGAGCGAGGCGAGCGCACCGCACGGCGGCCGGTATCCTGCTTCGTCATGGCTGACGCCGACGCGGAGCGGCAACAAGACAGGGAAGCGAAGGCGCCCACACGCCTGGTCCTCGTGCGCCACGCGGTCACGGCGCACACCGGCCCGCTGCTCTCGGGCCGGATGCCCGGTGTCGATCTCTCCGACAAAGGCGTCGGGCAGGCGGACGCGACGGCACAGCGTCTCGCGAAGTTGCCGATCGCGGCGGTCTACGCGAGCCCCATCGAACGCACGACACAGACCGCGCAACGCATTGCCGCGCATCACAACCTCGAGGTGCAGGCCCTGCCCGGCGTCATAGAGGCGGATTACGGCGACTGGACGGGGGGGAAGATCGCGGAGTTGGCGAAGACCGAGGAGTGGAAGGTTGTGCAGGTGGCGCCGTCGCGGGCTCGGTTCCCGAACGGCGAATCGATCCGTGAGATGCAGGCGCGCACGGTCGGCACACTCGATGAGGTCATCGCTCGCCATCCGCACGAGACCGTCGTGGTCGTCAGCCACGCGGACCCGATCAAGTCGGCGATCGCGCACTACACAGGCATGCATCTGGACCTGTTCCAGCGTGTGCACGTCTCACCTGCGTCGGTGACGGTCTTCGACTTCCACGCGTACGGATGCATGCTGGTGAAATGCAACGACACGGGCGGCCTCGACGATCTCCTGCCCGAACCGGAAGCCCCGAGCGCCGGAGAGCCGGGCGTGAGCGAGGCGGGTACCCCGTGACCGACTTGATCGAGTTCGATCCTGTGGACGACATCGGCGCAGGCGCCTTCGGTGATCCCGGCCGGCGCACGTTCGTGATCCAGGCGCGCAAGGGATCCGCCGTGTTGTCGGTGTTGGTCGAAAAGGAGCAGGTGCAGCTGCTCGCGTCGGAGGCGAACCAGTTCCTCGACAAGATCGCCGAAGAGGATCCCGAGGAGCCTGGTGGCTCGGCGGGCGCCGTCGAGGGCGCAGTCACCGAGGACGAGCCGCTGTTCCGCGCGCGCCTCATCGGGATCGGCTACGACCCCGATCGCCATCTCGTGCTCATCGAGCTACGCGAGGACGCGTCCGACGAAGACGACGAGGCGCCGCCCCCGCTCGACGAGACCGAGGGACGCATCGCCCGGCTCTATGCCACGCGCTCCCAGGTGCGCGCGATGGCGCGCAACGGCGTGGCGGCTGTCGAGGCGGGACGCCCCCGGTGCCAGCTGTGCGACTTCCCGATGGACCCCGACGGGCACATCTGTCCTCGGTGGAACTGACGGCGCGTGCCGACTTCACGGACATAGCGTGAGTCGCGGGATGGCCGGGCGAGGGAGCCACGTGACCGAGGAACGCGCGGCCGAGGTGCTGCGCGAGGGCGACGTCGACGTGCTCGGTCGCATGCCGTGGTCGTCGAACGCGACCTTCCTCGTCAATTGCGCTCTCGGCGCCGACGAGGTCCTCGCGATCTACAAGCCGCAGCGGGGCGAACGACCGCTCTGGGACTTCCCGCGGGGCACGCTCTGCCATCGTGAGGTCGCAGCATTCGAGATCTCACAGGCGCTCGGCTGGGACATCGTCCCCGACACCGTGCTCCGCGACGGGCCCGCCGGCATCGGCATGATGCAACGTTTCGTGGATCACGATCCCGAAGAGCACTATTTCACGTTGCTCGCCGACCACCCGGATGCCTTTCGTCGCATGGCGGCGTTCGACGTCGTGATCAACAACACCGATCGCAAGGGCGGGCACTGCCTGCGTGCGAACGGTGACGGGCGCGTGTTCGGCATCGATCACGGCGTTTCGTTCCACACGATGTGGAAGCTCCGTACGGTGATATGGGATTTCGCCGGTGAGGCGGTGCCGTCCGACGTCCGTGACGACTTGCACCGGCTGCTCGACGACGTGTGCGGCGGTGCGCTCGGTGAAAGCCTGCGGCTGATGTTGGACCGCTTCGAGCTCGACGCGTTGCGCGCCCGCACGGAGCACCTCCTCGCGACGGGCGTCCTGCCCGAGCCCGACCGCGACTACCACTCCTACCCCTGGCCGACGATCTAGGTCGGGGCAACAGCCGCCTTCGGGTCTCGGAAGAAGCGGGAACGGGGAAGCACGACGTCGGCGCCGGCGGCACGCGCTCCCTCCAAGGACGCGTCGTCGACGTGCGGGCCGTAACACACGATTCGCGCGGTCGGATGGGACGCCCGTACCGACGTCACCTGCTCGACACCCCGCGCGAGGTCGAGGATCACCACGTCCGCGCCGGCATCGAGGGTGAACTTCACGTCCGGGAGCGCCGCAGCGAGACGTGAGCGGTCCATCAGGTCCGTCGTCAGCGCGACGAGAAGGCTCACACGCCGAGCTTGGGTTCCGGCAACGCAAACTCCGGCCAACGCTTCCGTGACTTCTTCGACAGCTTGTGCATCAGGGCGATGGCGTCGGGATCGTCGTCACCGGGACGGGTCTGGATCACGCCGTCGGCGAGCATGCGTTCCATCAGCTCGCGTCCGGCATCCGTGCGCACGATGGTGAGCGTCCAGTCGTTGTACTTGCCGATGCCCCCGGTGGAGATGTCGGCGTGCTCCGCGGCGAAGTCCGGGCAGAGCTTGCAGCCCTCGCGCGTCCACGCATGGCACTCCTTCAGCGGCACCTCGTGGTAGTCACCGTTCTTCATCCAGATCTGGAAGACGCCCTTGATGTTCATCTTCTTCATGTCTTGTTTCTTCAACCCGTACTTCGCCTCGAACAGCTCCTCGAAGATGGCGTCGTCGAACGTCTTCGAGCACAGCAGTCCGATCGAAAGGGTCAGCCGGCGCGCGACCTTTCCGGCCTTGCGTTGCTTCATCACCGGTGGGATGGACGACTGGCAGGACATGCCGACGAGCGCGATGCGTTCGTCGTCCTTGTCGAGGTCGTTGTACGCGAGGGTGTTCGCCGAGTACGTGTAGCGGCTCCCGGCGGACGCGATCACATCGGCGCGAGTGCGCGCGATCCCGGGAATGGCTTTCCACGAAGAACCGTCACCCTCGAGGTACGAGACGAGCGCGGCGTCGATGATGTCGTGCTCGAGCGCGTACACGAGCATCGCCGACACGAGGCCGCCGTCCTGGCCGACGTCGTGCAACTCGTCGTCCGTGGCACGCGCGAGGCAGATGTCCTTGAACACGCCGCTCATCTCGTCGGGCCGGCGGGGCCGGCCGAACAAGAAGGTGTCGATCTCGGGCTCCCACGCCCGGAAACGCGGGCACGCCCGCGTGCACGATGTGCATGCCTTGTCGCCGTGACTGCAGTCGCGCGGACCGCCGTAGTCGTGCTCGATCTGCACCGGCTTGTACACGCCGTTGGTGTCGTCGTACGACAGCACGTCGTGGGGACACGCGATCACGCAGCCGGCACAACCGGTGCACAAGCCCGACGTCACGACCTCGTCGTAGAGGTGCTTCCACGAGTAGGACCAACGTTCCTTCGCGGGCGGCGCAGTGGGGGCGGTCTCGACCATCAGGGGAGTCTAGAACCGCGCTCCGGGACGCCATGAGGCCGACCCCTGTACTTCGTGCGAGGAATATTCGTCGTCGGGTCGCTGACGATGCCGCCCGCGGTGACGCTGTGGGAGCAACACGGTGTTCGAGGGTGTCGCGGCGACAACTGCGGCGCCGGTGTACATGGCGTAGACCTCGAAGGAGTGGGGGCCGTTTCGCAGCGCGGTGAACGTCGTCTCGGTCGTTGTCGCGCCGACGTCGTGCGTGGCGCCGCCGGCGCGTTCCACCACCCTGTACCCGGTGAGCGTGGTGCCGGGCCGCGCGATCGCCGCCTTCCACTGCACCAGCACGTCATGACGGTGCGCCGTCGCGCTCACCGCGCTTGGCGCGCCGTTCCCCAGCACCGCGCGGCATGGCTCACCGCGCAGCGAGCCGCACGGAGGCGCCGCGGTGGGGATGCCTGCGGGCGGGTCCGGGATCACCGGCAGCACCACCTTGGACGGACGCCCGAGCGAGTGTGCGATCTCGTTGACCACGGTGCCGTGCGCAGGCAGGTCGGCGAACGCCCAGAACGGCCGGTTCCCTCCGGGAGCCTCGACGGAGATGCGCAGACGCGAGCCCGCACGGAAGATGTGCGCGAAGGGGAACAGCGCGACGCGCGCGCTCGCGAATTGGCCGGCCGGCAACGGTTCTGCGGATGCCTGTGTGTCGGGGTGCACAGGTTCGAGCGCCGTCGAATGCGCTCTGTCGAGGGCGCGGTGCGAGGCGCGCAGCCACCCGTTCTGTACGTACACCTCTTGACCATCGGGCCGCAGCTCGGTCAGCGTCACCTCGAGGTCGGTGTCGGGTGCGCTCGAACGCACCCA
>DASQHW010000312.1:0-3939 GCA_035631895.1 Acidimicrobiia bacterium
AGCCACACCTTGACGCTGAACCGCCGGCCGTCGACTTCGACGGGCACCGCCCGCTCGACGAGCGGCGCATCGGCGTCCGCGGGCGCCGGCACCTCGAGCGCCGAGGAAGCGGGAGCGAACGTCGAAGGGTCGACCTCGTCCTCGACCCAGTTCGTCGAGTGGGTGACGGCGCGGAACGCCTCGGTCGCGAGCAGTGCCCGGTGCGCCGGAATCGTCGTCTTCACGCCCGCGATCTCGAACTCGCCCAGCGCGCGCAACATGCGTGCGATCGCGGTGTCGCGGTCCGGTGCCCACACGATGAGCTTGCCGAGCAGGTTGTCGTAGTACTGCGAGACGGTGTCGCCGTCGCCGTACCCGCCGTCCCAGCGAACCCCGGGACCGGACGGCGGCCGCAGCCGTGTGATCGTGCCGGGTGACGGAAGGAACTTCTTGGCGGTGTCCTCGGCGTTGATGCGGCATTCGATGGAATGGCCGCGACGCTCGATCGATTCCTGTGCGAACCGCAGCGGCTCGCCGGACGCGACATGTATCTGCTCGGCGACGAGGTCGAGCCCGGTGATCTCCTCGGTCACGCAGTGTTCCACCTGGAGGCGGGTGTTCATCTCGAGGAAGAAGAACTCGCCGTCCTGATACAGCATCTCGACGGTGCCGGCGTTCACGTACCCGCACCCGAGGGCGACCTTCACGGCGGCCTCGCCCATCGCGCGTCTCGTCGCATCGGGAATCGCCGGCGCGGGTGCCTCCTCGATGAGCTTCTGGTGGCGCCGCTGCGTGGAGCAGTCGCGGTCGGAGATGTACACGCCGTTGCCCTGCGTGTCGCAGAACACCTGCAGCTCGACGTGGCGCGGTCGCGTGAGATAGCGCTCGAAATAGCACTCCGGGCGACCGAAGTACGCCTGCGCCTCGCGTTGCGCGGAGTCGAGCGCGGCCTGTGCGTCCTCGGCGCGCGCGACGACTTTCATGCCACGCCCTCCGCCGCCGAATGCCGCTTTGATCGCGATCGGATATCCGTGCTCCTTGCCGAACGCGATCACCTCGCTGGCGTCGACGATCGGTGTGCTGGTACCCGGGACGCTCTCGACCCCGGCGCGCTGTGCGGCGAGACGGGACGAGATCTTGTCGCCCATGATCTCGATGGCCTCGGCCGGCGGCCCGATCCATGTCACACCCGCGCCGATGACGGCACGCGCGAAGTCGGCGTTCTCCGAGAAGAACCCGTATCCCGGATGCACACCGTCCGCGCCGCTCTTGCGGATGGCGTCGAGGATCGCGTCGGTGTTGAGGTAGCTCTCGGCCGCGGTCTTGCCGCCCAGCGCGTACGCCTCGTCGGCGTACCGGACGTGCGCGGCATCGCGGTCGAGGTCGGAGTACACGGCGACGGTCGCGATGCCGAGCTCGCGGCACGTGCGCATCACGCGGATGGCGATCTCGCCTCGGTTTGCGATCAGGATCTTCGAGAGCACGGCTGCGTATCCTACGGCTCGTGTCGCGCGCACCGGCGAGTTGGAGCGATCCGCGCCTTGCCGGAACTCGTTTTCGCGACGTGCGATGGTTCGACGTCATCGACTCGACGAACCGCTACCTGCTGGAGTGCGCGGCGGCCGGGGCCGGAGAAGGCATGGTGGCGGTGGCGGACGAGCAGACGGCCGGCCGCGGCCGGCTCGGGCGCACCTGGGTTGCCCCGCCCGGCTCGGCGCTGCTCGTCTCAGTGCTCCTGCGGCCACAACTTCCCCCCGAGCGCGTGCACCTGCTGACCCTCGCGACCGCGCTGGCGCTGATCGACGCGCTGCCGGGCACCGACGCGCGGCTGAAGTGGCCGAACGACGTGGTCGTCGACGACCGCAAGCTCGCGGGCATCCTCGCGGAGGCGAATGGCGGCGGGGCGATCGTCATCGGGATGGGAGTGAACGTGCGGAGCGACGGGCTGGCGCCGGAGGTGCGTCGCATGGCCGCCGCGTGCGACGTCGACCGCCACGAGCTCTTGGTGGCATGGTTGCGGCGGCTGCACGAGCGCCTCGACCGCCTCGACGGCACGATCCCCGAAGCGATCGCCCGCTCGGCGACGTTGGGACGGCATGTTCGTGTAGAGCTGGCCGGCGAGACCTTCGAAGGCACCGCGCGTGCGCTCACGACAGAGGGCTATCTCGTCGTCGACGGCCGCATTGTGACCGCCGGCGACGTCGTGCACGTTCGGGCCGATTAGGGATCGGTCTCGCGGCCGACGAGCTCGGTGAACGCGGCCGCCAGCTGCTTGCTCACGGGCCCGGGCGCAACAGGCAGCGCGACGCCGTCGACGTGCGCAATCGGCTGCACCTCTCGTGTCGTGGATGTCAGGAACGCCTCGTCGGCGCTCGCGAGGCCGCCCAGCTCGACATCGCGCTCGACGGCGGCGATCCCGAGGTCGCGACTGAGCTCCAGCAACAGCGCGCGTGTCACACCGAGGAGACAGCCCGCACTCGCAGGTGGTGTGAAGACCGTGCTGTCGCGCACCACGAACACGTTCGAACCCGTCGCCTCGCAGAGGTTGTGCTGCGTGTTGGAGAAGATCGCCTCACCGGCGCCGCGCTCACGTGCGTACGAGAGGGCCCGCACGTTTGCCGCATACGAGATGGTCTTCAGGCCGGCGAGCGCCCCGTGCTCGTTTCTCGTCCACGGTGCGATGACGACGTCGATGGTCGGCGCGGCCGGCTCGAGCGGGAACGCGAGGAGGAAGACCGTCGGCGGCGCGTCGCTCTTGCCGGATCCCGGAGGCCCGGGGCCGCCGGTCACCGTGATGCGGAGCCGCGCTTCCCGCAGGCTGTTGGCCTCGAGCACCGCGTCAGCCGCGGTACGGAGGGTCTCGTCGGCCGGAACCTCGAGGCCGAGACCGCCCGCAGAGATGCGCAGGCGCGCCAGGTGCCGCGTCCATGCGAAGGGCACGCCCCTGTACACACGCAGCGTCTCGAAGGCACCGTCACCCACGACCAGCCCGTGGTCGAGCACCGAGACGCGTGCCTGCTCCAGCGGCAGGAGGGAGCCATCGAGCCAGGCGGTCACCTGCTGTGCACCGGTTCGGTCTCGTACGCGCCGACCGACCGCAGGAGCCGCGCGGCCTTGAGCTCCGTCTCTTCCCACTCCTGCTCGGCCACCGAGTCGGCGACGATGCCGCCACCGATGCCGAGACAGGTCCGGCCGTTGGTCGTCGTGAACGTGCGGATCGCGACGGCGAGCTCGGCTCTTCCGCGATCACCGTCGATCCAACCGATTGCGCCGCAGTACACGCCGCGTCGGACCGGCTCGAGGACTTCGATCGCCTGCAACACCCGCGGCTTGGGTGCACCGGTGACGGACGCGGGCGGGAACGTCGCGTGGACGAGCGCGCCCAGCGAGACGTCATCACGCAGCCGCCCGTGCACCCGGCTGACGAGATGGTGCAGTCCCGGGTGCGGCTCGATGTCGAAGAGCGAGGGCACGTGCACCGAGCCGTACCTGCAGACACGTCCGAGGTCGTTCCGTGCGAGGTCGACGATCATCAGGTTCTCCGCGTGGTCCTTGCCGCTCGATGCAAGCGCGTGCCGATCGGCGGCGGTTCCCTTGATCGGTCTTGTTTCCACGGTGCGGCCGTCGACCCGGAGGAACAGCTCGGGCGACGCAGAGGCCACCCCGATCCCGGGCAGGGCATCACCGAAGGTGCACAGCGCGGCGTACGGTGCGGGATTCCCGTGCGCGAGTGCACCGAACAAGGCGCGCGGGTCGGGCGCGACGTCGAACTGCAGCCGCCGCGTGAGGTTGACCTGATAGCACTCGCCGTCGCGTAGCAATCCGTGGATCGCCTCGACCCGTGCCGCGTGCTCCGCGCGAGAAAGGCTCGACTGCCCCGCTCCGAGCTGCACGGTTTTCGTTCCGGGCAACGGCGGGAGGACCGCGACCTCGCGCAGTTGATCGAAGCGCGCGAACGCG
>DASQHW010000313.1:0-11350 GCA_035631895.1 Acidimicrobiia bacterium
CCGCCCTGTTCGGCCAGGCGTGCGTCGAACAGGGAATGACGAAGAACACCTACGGCACCGGTTCCTTCGTGCTCACCAACGTCGGATCCAAGCTTCCCGATCCGGTTGACGGCTTGCTCACGACGATCGCGTGGTCGACCGCGACAGGTGATGTCACGTACGCCATGGAGGGCGCGATCTTCGTCACCGGCGCCGCAATCCAGTGGATGCGCGACGGGCTGGGCATCATCGGCGAGGCGAGCCAGACCGAGTCGCTCGCCACATCGGTGCCCGACACCGATGGCGTCTGCGTCGTCCCTGCGTTCACGGGCCTCGGCTCGCCCTGGTGGGATCCGTTCGCCCGCGGCACGATCGTCGGCATCACACGCGGCACGACACGCGCACATCTCGCACGGGCGATCGTCGAGGCGATGGCCTTCCAGACTGCGGACGTCGTGGATGCGGTGACCCGCGCGACCGGAACGCGGCCGACCGAGATGCGCGTCGACGGCGGCGCATCGGTGATGAACCTGCTGTGCCAGTTCCAGGCCGATTTGCTCGGCGTGCCGGTGCGCCGCGCCGCGATCCAGGAGACCACCGCGCTCGGGGCCGCGTACCTCGCCGGCGTGGCAGAGGGGGTGTGGGCGTCTCCGGAGGAGGTCAACGCCCAGTGGAGCGCCGACGCGTCGTTCATGCCCGCGATGGACGCCGACGAACGCGCGCGGCGGCTCGCGCAATGGCAGCGCGCCGTCGAGCGGTCCCGTGACTGGGCGCGCGACTAGCACGCGCCACCGTTCCTGCTCGGGTCACGAAGCTGCAGCCGTCGGCGCGCGGACGGCGGCGAACGCGGCGACGTGCGCGACCTCGCTGGGGATGTCCTCGGCCTGCTTGGTCGCGTAGGTGTCCACGTACTCGTAGCCCGACAGCTGGCAGATCTCGTACATCACCTCGTCGGTGAGCTCCCGGAGTGCGAGGCGGTCGTTCTCCATGCCCGCGTACCGCTCGGGGGCGATCGGCGCGCCGAAGCGGATCGTGACGTGCCGGAACAGCTTCGGCAGCTTCGCGTCTACGGGCTGCACCTCGTCGCTGCCGATCACGCCGATCGGCACGATGGGCGCCTTGCACCGCATCGCGAGACGTGCGACGCCGGTGTGCCCACGGTGCAGCTTCCCGTCGCGGGTCCGGGTGCCCTCGGGATAGATCGCGAACAGCTTGCCCTTGCGCAGCACGTCGGTCGCCGATGCGAGCGCACGCTCGCTCGCATTGCCACCTTCGCGGCGAATCGGTATCTGGCCGCAGCTCCGGAAGAACCATGCCGTTTTCGGGTCGTCGAAGTACTCCGCCTTCGCGACGAACGTGACCCGTCGCCGTACGACGAGCGGGATGAAGATCGAGTCGAGGAACGAGCGATGGTTGCAGGCCAGTATGACCGCCCCGCGCTTGGGGAGGTGATCGCGACCTTCGACCCTCACGCGAACCAGGACGCGGATGATCGGGGTGAGGACAGCCTTGAGGACCCAATACAGAGAGCCGAAGCGTACGCGCCGCCGGGCAGCCGGCGCGTCGTGTCCGTGCACCGGTCGACACGGTCATGCCGCGACGCGCCTTTGCGCCGCATACAGGGCCGCCACCCGGGCCTCGAGCGCGGCGATGCCGGCATAGGTGCGAGCGGCCTCGTCGTGCTCGCGGCGGGCATTCTCGACCGCCCGCCCGGTGCCCAGTTCGTACATCAGCCGCAGGAACCATCGAGTCATGGTGACCTCCTTCGTCTCGAGCAGTGTCCGCGCGTCGTGTGGCGCGTGCGTTGTCAGCGGATCACGGCGCGACGAACAGGAGTTGACGGAACCCTGACGCCTCGCGCGCCCGCGCCGCCGTTTGTTGACCGAGCGGTCAAGGGGACGGCTACGCTCGGCGAATGCGGCGCAAGCTCACGCCCCGGGGCAGGGAACGGCGTGAGCAGCTGATGACATGCGCCGCCCGCCTGTTCGCAGAACGCGGCTATCACCCGACGTCGGTCGCCGACATCGTCGCGGCACTGGGTGTCGGGAAGGGCGTCTTCTACTGGTATTTCGCGTCGAAGGAAGAGTTGCTGACCGAGCTGCTCAAGGCGTCGAACCACGACCTTCGCAAGCGCCAGCAGCACGCGATCGAGGGCGTCGCGGACCCGGTAGAGCGCATCGAGCTCGGCATACGCGCCACCCTGGCCTGGTTCGCGCAGCACAGGGAGTACTTCGCGATCATCCAGTTCGCCGCGACCGACGAGACATTCGCGCCTGTGCTCGCGCGCAACCGTGAGATCTCGATCGCCGACACGATCCGCCACTTGAAGGACGGCATCGTCGACGGCCGGATCGTCGACCGAGACCCGGAGCTGCTCGCCCACGCCATCCACGGTGTCGTCGCCGAGCTGACCCGCCACGCGCTGATCGAGGGCGACGTCCCCCTCGACGAGGTGGCCGAGCTCTGCGTCGCGTTCAGCCTCGAAGGCCTGCACGCCTGACACCGCTCCGGGGTCGCAGCGCAGCGAGCCTCCATCATGTTCGGACGCGCATGTTTGGCGCGGTCCGGGGCGGGAGCGCGCGCTTCAGCCGAGCTTGGTGAGACCCTTGCGGAGCTGGCGCACCGCCTGCTGGATGCGCTGCTCGTTCTCGACGAGCGCGAAGCGGATGAATCCTTCGCCCCCCGGTCCGAACCCCGAGCCCGGCGACACGGCCACCTTGGCTTCCTGCACGCACATGGTCGCGAACTCGAGGCTGGTCATCTCGGTGTACGGCTCCGGGATGGACGCCCAGACGAACATCGTTCCCCGGGGCCGTTCGATCTGCCAGCCGATACGGGCGAGCCCGTCGATCAACGCGTCGCGCCGCCCGCGATAGATCGCGTTGACTTCCCTGGGATGCTCCGGCGCCTCGTTCATTGCGACGGTCGCGGCGATTTGGATCGGTTGGAACGATCCGTAGTCGAGATACGACTTCAACTTCGCGAGCGCCGCGACGATCTCTTCGTTCCCGACGACGAAGCCCATGCGCCAACCTGCCATCGAAAACGACTTCGTGAGCGTGTACAGCTCGACGGCGACGTCCTTGGCACCCGGTACCTGGAGGATCGACGGTGGTTGGTAGCCGTCGAAGCCAAGGTCTGCGTACGCGAAGTCGTGCACGACGACCATCTCGCGCTCGCGCGCGAACTCGACGAGCTGCTCCATGAACGCATAGTCGACGCATGCTGTCGTGGGATTGTGCGGGAACGACGTGACGATGACCCGAGGGCGCGGCCACGCCTGTTCGTACGCGCCCCGCATGTTCGCGAAGAAGTTCTGGCCGGGCCCCATTCGCACGTAGTGCACACCGGCCCCGGCGAGGATCGGGCCCCAGATATGGATCGGATACGACGGCGAGGGAACCAGCGCGGTGTCGCCCGGACCGACGAGCGCCAGCATCAAGTGGGAGAAGCCCTCCTTGGCGCCGATCGTCGCGCAGATCTCCGTGTCGAAGTCGAGGGTGATCCCGAACGTGCGCTCGTAGAGATCGGCGACTGCGAGGCGAAGCTTTGGGATGCCCTTGCTCGTGGAGTACCGGTGGTTGCGCGGGTTGCGCACGGCCTCGGCGAGCTTTTCGACTGCGACCGCGGGCGAGGGCAGATCCGGGTTGCCGAACGCGAGGTCGATGACGTCCTCGCCGGCACGCCTGAGCTGCACCTTCAACGCGTCGATTTGCGCGAACGCGTACGGGGGCAGTGCATCGAGGCGCCTGAAGGTGATCACGCGACGAAAGGATAGGTCGCAACCTTTCGGGACCTGTTGCCATTACCGCGCTCCGTGTACGGCGCCATGGACGTGTCCCGAGCGTCGAGGTGTCGTTTGTCACAGGCCGGAGACGCACCCTCGCCTTGGATCCACGGACGCGCTTGAATGCCCGCAAGGGCTGGGTGGCGGCCTTGGTGCGAGGCACGCGGGGGCAGGCCCGCGCCGAGGCTGCCCCGCCCACAACGTTGCCCGCCCGGCCACGGTCCGTCCGCCCCGCGCGGCCCGGTCCCGGTCTTGCACTCTGCGTGGTCGTTCGGATACTCTTTGCGATACGCGTCCCTCCAGCCCGCTGCGGACGCCGTGTAGGCGACGCCCCCTGCGCCCCACCGTGGGGGCGTCGTCGCGTCAGGCTTGCCACGGACGGTGAGACGCGCGTTCAATAGCGCCACGGGCTGGGTGGCAGCCTTGGCGTGCAGCCGGGGAGCCGCGCCGAGGCTGCCACGCCCGAAGGATCCGGCCGTCGGTCGCTCTGCCGAACGCGTTGCGCGCGTATTGCGTCGGTAGCTTTCCGGCATGCCGAGAGCCGAAGCTGTCCTCCTCGATGTCGGCGGTGTGTTCCTCGTCCCGGAGCACGAGCGCATCGTCGGTGCGTTCGCACGCGCGGGCTTCACGGCCGCGGTCGAGGTGCTGGACCGCGCGCATTACCAGGGTGCGCTGCAATTCCCGATGTCCGACGATCTCGACTGGGCGCCCGCGTGGCGTCAATACCTCGACGGCTACATCACTGCCTGCGGGGTACCCGACGACGACGACTTTCGCGAAGAGGTGCACAGACACCTCGACAGCGAGTTCGCCGACGCCGCGTTGTGGCTTCGCGAGCTTCCCGGCGCGCGAGACGGCATACGAGCGTTGAAGGAGACCGGCGTCCGGCTCGGCATCATCTCCAACGCGGACGGCTTGATCGGACAGCGACTCGCCGATCTCGAGATCCTGCAGGTGGGGCCCGGCGTCGGCGTCGACGTGGAGTGCGTGATCGACTCCGGCGCGGTCGGCGTGATGAAGCCCGATCCGCGGATCTTCCATCTCGCGCTCGACGCAATGGACCTCCCGCCGGAGGACGCGTGGTACGTGGGCGACATGCCCGGCATCGACGTCGTCGGCGCTCGCAAGGCCGGCATGCGGCCTGTCCTCATGGACCCCTTCGAGTTGCACCTCGACGCGGACTACGACCGAGTCGGCTCGTTGCGCGACCTCGCGACGCGATTGCGCACGGAGAAGTAGGCCCCGATCGCCGCGACGGCCCACGCGACGAGCGCGCCCAACTCTGCAACCACCGGCGCGACGCGTGGGAGAAGGAACCACGACGTCGCTCCGTAGGCCGCGAGTCCCAGGCAGCCGAAGCACGCGCCCACCGCATCCACCTTCGCTTCGTCCTCGCCGTCCCGCTCGGCGATCAGAGTGAGGCTCGCGGGCAGGATTGCCGGGAACGCGAGGAAGAGCCCCGCGACCCTGTCTCCGGCGGAGAGTCCGATCGCACCGACCACCACCGAGATCACGAAACCGAACACGAACCGCACGGCCAAGCCCTTGACGTCGATCTCCCGGAGGCGCGACGGCTCGAACGCGACGTGTTCCGCGACGTTGTCACGTACGAACAGCGTTTCGTCCTGGTGCACGGCCGTACCGACGTTCATCAGCCGAGGCCCGCCACGATGCCGTAGGCGAGCGCGGCCACGACGCCCCAGGACACGAATGCCAGCGCGGAGCCCCGAAGCGCCCCGAAGCGATCAACCGTGACGACAGCCGTCAGGCAATACGCGAGCATCGCGAAGGAGGCGAGAACCATCGACAGCGACTGAATCCGCGCGGCGTGCTCGCCCTTGTCGGCGATCGTGACGAGGAGCGATGCGAGGGCGATCGACGGCGCGGCTCCGAACAAGCCGGCGAAGCTCTTCGGCCGAAGCAGTTCCGACAACACGGCGAAAGCGGCCACGAAGGTGCCGCCGACAAGCCCCCTGAGCAGCAGCAGCGAGACGTCGTGCACGTCGGTCCGTCTACCCGCGCGCTACGCCTCCGCAACCTGTCGTCCGTCTCGGCACCCTGAATCGGCGGAACTCGCTACGTGCCGATGCGCTCACTGCGAGTCAACCGGTGATGATGCTGCCCGAGAGCTGCGTACGCGCCTTTCCCGCGCGCTTCGCGACGTACGTCGCGGCGTCGGCGCGCCGCAGCAATGCTGCCGCGTCGTCGCCCGGCGTCGACAGCGCGATGCCGACGCTCGCGGTTGCGCGGATCTCGTGGTCCCCGTAACGGAAGCCCTCGGATATCGCGACGCGGAGCCGTTCGGCGATGTCGACCGCCTGTTGCGCACCTGCCACGTCGCACGCGACGACGAACTCGTCGCCACCCACGCGTGCTGCGACGTCACCGCGTCGGAGGTTCTGTCGAATGCGATGAGCGACGTGCGCGAGAAGCTTGTCGCCGGCGTCGTGCCCGAAGCTGTCGTTCACGGGCTTGAAGTCGTCGAGATCGACGAAGATGGCCGCGACCTGCACTGGTGCACGTCGCTGAAGCGCATGCTCGAGGTGCTGATCGAGCGAGGCACGATTCCGCAGACCGGTCAGCTCGTCGTGCGTCGCTCGGCGCTCGAGCTCCGCTTCGAGGTGCTTGCGGTCCGAGATGTCGGTCTGCAAGGTGATGACGTACGGCGGCTCGTCGCCCGAACCCTCGATGAGCGATGCATGCGAGAGGACCGAGATCGAGCGGTCCGTCACGGTGACGAGACGGAACTCCACAGGGGCGGCCGCACCCTCGAGTTGAGCGGCGGTGCGCCGGATCGCTTCCTCCCGGTCGTCCGGATGCACACTGAGCTCGGCCAGCGTGCCGAGGAGGTCATCCCGTGACCGTCCGAGCATGGCGCATCCTGCCGAGTTGATGTCGACGATGCGGCCGTCGAGATCGACGATAGAGACGGCGAGCGGCGCGTGATCGAACGCGACCCTGAAGCGCTGCTCGGCAGCGCGAAGACGCGCTTCGGCGTGCTTGCGCGCGGTGATGTCGCGCGCGGTGATGACCACACCGCCGATGTGTGCTGCGGCTTCGAGGTTCTGGCCCACGCATTCGAACTGCCGGTAGGTGCCATCGGCGGCCCGGATGCGCAACTCGATGGGCACGTCACCTGCGCGTGTTCCTGCGAGCACCTCGCCGAGGGCCGCCGCCGCGGCCGGGAGGTCGTCCGGGTGGACCAGCGAGAGCACGCCGCCCGGCGTTTCGAAGCCCTTCGGATAACCCAGGAGACGCGTGCCCTGATCGCTCGCCTCCCATTCACCGTCCGGATAGAGCACCGCGATGATGTCGGGCGAGTTGTCTATCAACGCACGGGCGCGTGCCTCGCTCTTGTTGAGCGCTTCGGCCGCGCGCAGCTCCGCGCTCACGTCCTCGATGGTGATGTACAAGTACTCGGGCCGGCCATCGAGATCACGCAACAGCGCCGCCGCGACCCGACCGACGAACGCCTCGCCGTCACTTCGCAGATACCGACGCTGCGTCACGTACCGGCCCGTCTCGGCTTCCAGATGCTCCATGTCGTGCAACATCTGCGTGCGGTCCGCCGGATGCACGAGCGCCTCGGGTGCCGTGGTGAGCAGCGCTTCGCGCGAGGTCGCGAAAAGTCTCGCAAACGCGGCGTTCGCGATGACGCCCGGCATCCGCGGTGCAACCAGCGCCTGTGCAACCGGTGACTGCTCGAACATCGTACGGAACCGACGGTAGGAGTCCTCCCGGTACGAAACGTCGCGACATCGGAACACGATGCCCCGCACCTGTGGGTGGGTGAGGAGATTCGTGGCGATCACCTCGAAACGTCGCCACCTTCCGTCTGCCGCCCGGAGCCGGAGCTCGATCGGGACGGCGTGCAACGCGGAGCCCGCGCCCGTACTCGCGAGAGAGTTCGCGGCGTCCTCGACCTCCTCGGGATGGATCAGATCGAAGACAGAGGTGCCACGTATGGCGGCCGGGTCGTACCCGAGCAGCGACCCTGCTGCGGCGTTGGCGTAGCGCAGCATGCCGAGCTCGTCGGTGACCACCACGATGTCCGCGGCCGTTTCGAGGATGGCTACGGCGAGAGCACTCTCCGGCCTCGCGCCCGCACAGGTGCTCGCGATGACACCCGCCTCCCGCATCCGCATGCACGCACTATCGGCACGCCTCTATACACACTCAACGGCCACTCAGCCCGATGTACGCGCCCCGGTGTATCGGCGAACGCAGCACGCCACTCGCGCGGTCAGCCCTCGCCGCTCAAGATCTCGCCCTCGGATGACGATGCTCGTCACCTGGACACAGGAGTCGCTGCCGCGCGGTCGAAGCGCGTCGAGCGCGGCTCCCCCGTGGGAGGCCGCATGACGACGTTCGGAAGCGACGGGAGCGGTCACCTCTCGCCCGGTACGGAGGTCGAGGTGCGGACCCGCTACCAGGGCGGCTGGGCCCCGGGATTCGAGGTCGATGCAGTCCACAGCGACCCGAGTGATCGCAACAATCGGTACGTCGTGCGCCGCCGTTCCGACGGAGCAGTGCTCCCCGTCGCTTTTCATCAGACCGAGGTCCGACCCAGGCGGTAGCCGCCCAGTCGGAGCTCGACGTCAGCGGACGCCGGTGCGGGGTGCGAGGAAGTCGGCGAGGAACCGGAGGAGCGCGCGCCGGTCGGCCTCGGTCTGGTCGACGAGGCCGTCACCCGTACCCGGGATCCCGGCCGCCCGCAGCGTCGCATCCAGATCCAGCCGGGAATCCCCTTCGATGATCTTCGCGATGCAGTCGGCGACGTGCACCACGCGGGCGAGCGGCGTCGCGCTCTCGCCGAGGATGTGATGTTGCTGGACGGCATTGGTGATCGCGGGCGGCAATCCTTGTTTCGCCAGCACCTGCGCACCCAGTGACGCGTGATCGATCCCGAGGAGTCGGCGTTCTATCGCCATGCGGGCCTCGATGGGCTCGGTGGCGAGTGTTCGGGCGATCTCGTCGAACCGTTGCGGATCGCGTGCACGCAGCAGCTGTTCACCAATGTCGTGCAGGAGGGCGGTCGTGAGCGCCTCGGCCGGATCAACCCGAACGCGACCTGCGATGCGAGCCGCGGCCACCGCGGCGGTGATCGCGTGGAGCCAGAACTGATCCGGAACTTCGACGCGGTCTGCGGAGAACAGATGGAGCACGGCTGTGCTCGCGAGTGAGCGCACGGTTTGCGCACCCAGCAGGGACACTGCCCTGGGGAGTGCCGTGACGCCGCCGGCCTCGCGGTAGAACGGCACGTTGGCGAGCGCGAGGATCCGCACCGAGAGCGCCGGATCCGCCGAGATCACACGGGCGATCTCGTCCAAGGGTGCGTTGGGATCGTCGAGGAGCCACAGAAGCCGGAGCGCGACCCTCCGGTCCGTCGGGACCTCGTCGAAATCCTGAACGTGTGCCGGAGCGTCAACGTAGAGCATTCTCAGCCGTCTCCGTCGCGGCAGCTCGGTCACTGCCCAAGAGATCCGGCGGGAACAAGCTCTCTCGAACCGCCTTGATCGTGGCGCTGTCAGGAGCGCGGAAGCGACGCATCAGCCCGCTACGCATCTCCCAGGCCGCGCCACAGGTCTCGCACGAGATGACGAAGGAATCGCCCGCGTATTGCACGGCGATCGGGGACATGTCGTATGGACATTTCTCGAGCTTCACGCCCTTGACGTCGACCGGACGGCCGCCGGGCTTGAGTCTCTTTGCCGCAGGCCGGGTCGCCGATGCCGGCGCGTGCAGAGCCGACGGGGATTGGCATTGCGAGCCCGTGATCGTCGACCCCCGCACTCCGGCGAACCGTGAACAGTGGCTCGAGGCTCCCCGACCAATCCGTCCTCGACCAGATCGTTGCCGCGACGTCGCAAGCGCCCGTCTGAACATCCGTGCATCCGCACGCCCCGCCGCCGTTTCTCGGCCTCCGGGGGCGCTTGGCGGCGGCTCGGCGGCGCCCTTAACCTGCCCGGATGGCCGTAGGGAATTGGGTTGCTTCACTGACCCGCCAGACCTTGATCTTCGTCTGTGCCGGCATTGTCCTCGCCGGAGGGGCCGCGGGCTTCGGCCTCGGTTACACGGTCCAGCACTCCGCGACGCCGGCGGCCCAGGTCGCGCGGCCCAAAGCGAAGCGCAAGGGTGCGCGCGCGGTGGAGGTCGCGAAGCTGCAGCGACTGCGGACCTGCCTCGCGAACGAAGGGCTCAAATGGCCGAAGGTCCCGGGCGGCCCGCTGAAGTTCGCCGTACAGGTCCGCAAGCCACCGGCCGGCGTGCCCGCCGCGGAGTACAACAAGGCAGTGGGCGCCTGTTACCTCCTCACCTCCAAGGGAAAGGGCAAGACGCGAACCCCGGTGACCCACACCACCACGACGATGCAAACGACGACGACGCGACCTGCGACGACCACCACGATCTCCCGTCGTCCTTCTGTCCCTCACAAGACGTCGCGACACCCCCTGCACCGAACACGACGACGGGCCTGACCCTTCGCCGCCGGCTGGGCGACTACGGGATGCGCTGCATCAACGTGAGGCCGGCCGAGCCCGCGAGGAGCCCGCACAACAGACCGACCGCGACGAACCACTCGGTCATGTCGTGGCGCACGGTGTCGTACCCGACGCGCCGGCTGATCTCGGCGTAGACCGAACTGAGCTCACGGCCCGACGCGGCCGTGAAGGCCTTGCCTCCAGTAGCCGCTGCGATCTTCCCCATCTCCTGCGGGTCGAACGGCGCTGCCGTGTTGTGGGCGCTCCCACGCAGTGCGCCGAAGGCGATCGTGTCGATCGGGACGCCCGCCTGCTTGGCCGCGGCGGTCGCAACGTCGACTGCCGCGAGCGGCGACAGACCGTTGACGGATACGGAGGGCAACCCGTCGCTCATGAGCACGATCGTCGCCGGCACTTTCTTGCCGTCGGCGGCCGGAGGTACCGCCGCGATTGACTTCAGCGACTGCATGATCGCGTCGGCGGTCGCCGTCCCCCCGCGCAGATGGAGCCCGTCGAGGGCGGCGACGACCGGCGCGTGATCGGCGATGGGTGCGACCAGCAGACGCGCGGTCGCGTCGAACGACACCAGCCCGACTTTGACACCCGACGGCAAACCGTTGACGAAATTACGCGCGGCCGCCGTCGCGGCACCGATCCGAGTGGGTGCGACGTCGGTGAGCGCCATCGAGGTCGACGTGTCGATCGCGACGATGACGGTCCCTCCGTGTTTCGGCTTCTTCTGCGTCGTCGACGGGCGTGCGAAGCCGAACACCAGCGCGAGCACGGCGAACAGCCAGAGCACGGCGGCGATGTGGCGTTCCCAGCTCGGACGTCGGGGGGCGACCGAGCCGAAGAGGTCGTCGCTGGCGAAGCGCTCGACGTACTTGCGGCGGCCACGCTGCACGATCAGGTACACGAGACACAACGCGATCGGCACCACCACGATGGCGAGGCGCCCGGGCGCGGCGAAACTCACCGGTCACTCCTCCGTCGGAGCGGACGACCGTTCACGGAACAATGATGACGAGGCACTCTGGGAGATCGCTGCGGGCTTCCGGAGAAACCTCAGGTTGATTTCGAGTCACCACGTGAGCGTGCCCTT
>DASQHW010000314.1:0-3930 GCA_035631895.1 Acidimicrobiia bacterium
CGTCGTGTTCTCCAACATGGCGCCCGACCTTACGACACCGGGAATGCAGCCGCAGCTTGGGCCGTTTGCCTCCACGTGGCCGAGACGGAGCGTGCTCGTGGCATGAGCGACACCCCCTGTCGTGACGTGCTCGCCGTCATCCAGTGCTATGTCGACGTCGAGTGCGACCTCTGTACGATGCTCGCAATCGCCGCGCACCTCGATCACTGCCGTGCCTGCGCCGAAGAGCTCGAGACCCTCCGCTGGTTGAAGGCGGCTGTTCGCCGCTGCGCAGCTGCGCCAGAATCCCCCCTGTGGCACTGATCTCGTACGCGCAACGGCTCCGCGATCACGCGGAAGCCGATCCGCAGCGTCCCGCGCTCACCGACGAGGTGCGTACGGTGACGCGGGCGGAGCTCGATCGGCTCGCATGCCGCACCGCCCGTGCCTTGCAGCACGAGGGTGTTCGCCAAGGTGATCGCGTCACGATCGCGCTCCCGAACTCCGTCGAGTTCGTCGCGACCGCCATTGCGTGCTGGAAGGTCGGCGCGACCGTGCAACCGGTGTCGTCGCGATTGCCCAAGCGCGAGCTCGACGCCATCATCGAGCTCGCCCAGCCGCGTGTCGTGCTGCGCGAGCCGCTCGCCGTCGACCGATTCGACGACCGTCCGTTGCCGGATGCGCGCTCGAACCCGTGGAAGGCGATGACGTCGGGCGGTTCGACGGGGCGACCCAAGCTCATCGAGGCGAACCAGGCAGCAGAGATCGATCCCGACGCCGCGCCGTTGCTCATGATGAAGCTCGACGGCACGCACTTGATGCCCGGGCCGCTGTACCACAACGGCCCGTTCATGTGGACCGTGACCGCGCTTCTCGCCGGGAACCACGTCGTGCTCGGGGGCAGATTCGACGCGGAGCGGACGCTCGCGCTCATCGAGCGTCACCGACCCGACTCGCTCTATGTCGTGCCGACGATGATGGCGCGCATCTCCAAGCTGCCGCAGGACGTACGCGACCGCTACGACGTCTCGTCGCTGAAGGTCGTGTGGCATCTCGCGGCGCCGTGCCCGCCGTGGCTCAAGGAGGAATGGATCAACTGGCTGGGTGCCGAGACGATCTGGGAGCTCTACGCGGGAACGGAGGCGCAGGCCGCAACCATCATCAACGGGACGGAATGGCTCGAGCACCGTGGTTCCGTCGGCAAGGTCAATCCCGAGCAGTTCAAGATCGTGCGTGCCGGTGGGGACGATGCCGCGCCCGGTGAGGTCGGCGAGGTCTACATGCGACCGTCCGCCGACGAGAGCGTGCGCACGTACAGGTACGTCGGCGCGCAGGCGCGCCGCATCGAGGGAGGCTGGGAGTCGCTCGGCGACATGGGCATGATCGACGCCGACGGGTACCTCTATTTGAGCGACCGTCAAACCGACATGATCCTCACCGGTGGCGCGAACATCTATCCCGCCGAGGTGGAGGCTGCACTCGACGAGCACCCGCGCGTGCGATCGAGCGCAGTGATCGGCCTGCCCGACGACGACCTCGGCAACCGTGTGCACGCGATCGTGCAGACCGACGATGGCGGCGAGATCGACGTGGACGCGCTCCGAAACCACCTCACCGACCGGCTCGTCCGCTACAAGATCCCGCGGACGTTCGAGTTCACGAACGAACCGCTCCGCGACGACGCGGGCAAGCTCCGGCGGTCGGCCTTGCGGGCGGAGCGGCTCCGGGCATAAACTAGAACGGCATTCTATTTCGCGGCCCAGCTACGGATGCGGAGCGGGGGAGCCATCATGAACGTCGACTTCGACGTCTTCGACGCCGACAACCACTACTACGAGGCGACCGACGCGTTCACCCGCCATCTCCCGCGGCACCGTTCGAAGCTCGTGCAGTGGGCGAACGTCGGCGGCAGGCAGCGAATGATCGTCGACAACAAGGTCTTCCGGTTCATCCCGAACCCCACCTTCGATCCGGTCGCCCGGCCGGGCTGCCTGGACGACTACTTCCGCGGCAAGCGCGCCGGCGACGACATACGGGAGGCGTTCGGAGACCTCGAGCCGATCAATCCCGCGTACCGCGAGCCCGAGGCGCGCGTGAAGTTGATGGACAGCCAGGGAATGCTCGGTTGCTTCCTGTTCCCGACGCTCGGCGTCGGGGTCGAAGAAGCCCTGCTGCACGATCCCGACGCGCTGCACGACGTCTTCCACGCATTCAACGAGTGGATGCTCGACGACTGGACGTTCAACTACGGCGACCGCATCTACGCCGCGCCGTACATCGCGCTGCAGGAACCGAAGCGAGCCGAGCAAGAGGTGGAGTATGCCCTTGCGAACGGCGCGCACGTGGTCGTGCTCCGCGCAGGCCCGGTGCGCGGTCCCGGCTTCTCCCGCACGCCCGGCGATCCGGTCTATGACGGCGTGTGGGCGCGGCTCGCCGAAGCCGGCATCCTCGCCGCGTACCACTCCGGTGACGCGGGCTACAACCGCTACGCAGACGAGTGGGGCGGCGGCGGTGACTTCCAGGCGTTCCGCAACGATCCGTTCCGCAGCGTGACCTCCGGCCACCGCCCGATCTACGACACGATCGCGGCGCTCGTGTGCCACGGCGTGTTCCGCCGTCATCCCAACCTGCGCGTCGCGACGATCGAGAGCGGCTCGGACTGGGTGCCCCAACTCCTCAAGGCATTGAAGAAGTCGTACGGTCAGCTTCCTGCCGCGTACGAGCACGTCGACCCGGTCGAGCAGGTGCGCGCGCAGATGTGGGTGTCGCCGTACTACGAGGACGACCTCCCCGAGCTACGCGACGATCTGGGCGCAAGACACATGATCTTCGGCTCCGACTATCCGCACGCCGAGGGTCTCGCGGATCCCAAATCGTTCGTCGACGATCTTCCGGGCTTCTCCGAGGACGAAGTGCGCCTGGTGATGCGAGAGAACGCGCTCGGCCTGGCTCGACCGTCGGCTTCATAGACGGGCCGTTCGCCGCGCACACCCTTCAGCCGTCTTCGCCCCACAAGTGTCATGCTGTGTCGCTGTGACGCGTCTGATCTTGCACATCACGACCGGCGACGAGTGGGCAGGCGCCTTCGCGAAGGGCGAGTACCGCGCGCCCAGCCTGGACAGCGAGGGGTTCATCCACTGCGCGTTGCCCACACAGGTGACGCATGTCGCGGATTGGTTCTACCGGGACGTCCCTGATCTCGTGCTGTTGTGCATCGACCCGAACCTGCTCGACAGCGAGCTGCGTTGGGAGCCGTCGGCCGACGAGTTCGCCGGCGACTTTCCGCACGTCTACGGCCCCATCGACATTGCCGCGGTGCTCGTTGCCGTCCCGTGGGCACGGAGCGACGACGGCTTCGCGCTGCCGGGGACGATCCGCCACCTTCTGGACGGCTGAGGAGATCGTCGCTCAGAGATCGGGCAGACCGAGCTCCAGGTTCGGGTACTCGATGCCGCCGTCGACTTCGAAGATCTTGCCCGTGACGAAGCTGCCGGCACCAGACGCAAGATAGAGGGCGCACAGTGCGATGTCCTCCGGGCGCCCCAATCGCTTGAGCGGCGTTCGCCGCACCATCTCGTCATGGATCTCCGGGTTGTCGAGGACGATCTCGAGCGCGCTGGTCGCGACCGACCCGACTGCGATCGCGTTCACCCGCACCTTGGGTGCGAGGTCGGCTGCGAGCAGACGCGTCATGTGCGCGAGGGCGGCCTTCGCGGTCCCGTAGGCGACGTACCCCCGGTCGCTGAGGCGTCCCATCGCCGAGGAGATGTTGACGACTGCGCCCGCGCCCGATGCGAGGAGGTGAGGTGTCGCCGCCTTGGTCAGCACGAACGCCGTGGTGACGTTGAAGTGAAACGCCCGTTCGAATGCGCCCGCGCTGGTGTCGAGGAACGCCTGCGGCATGGAGCCGCCGGCGTTGTTCACGACCACGTCGATCCGGCCGAGCTCCTC
>DASQHW010000315.1:0-2148 GCA_035631895.1 Acidimicrobiia bacterium
TACGCGAAGACGATCCGGATCCGAAAGGATTCCGAGCCCGAGATCTTCCTCGCGACCGAGAGCTTCGGGACGATCCTGGAGAACGTCGTTTACGACCCGCGCACGCGGGTGCCCGACTACGACTCCGAGGAGAGGACCGAGAACACACGGGCGGCCTACCCGGTGGACCTCATCCCCAACGCGGTCCTGTCGGGCACCGGCAAACACCCGAACAACGTGATCTTCCTTTCGGCCGACGCCTACGGCGTGCTGCCGCCCGTGGCGCGCCTCGACGACAGCCAGATCCGCCACTACTTCCTTTCCGGCTACACAGCCAAGGTCGCCGGCACCGAGCGCGGGGTGACCGAACCGGAGCCGATCTTCAGCACGTGCTTCGCGTCGCCGTTCCTGGTCCTGCCACCGGAGCGGTACGCGGACATGTTGATCGAGCGCGTGAACAGTCACCACGCCGAGGTGTGGATGCTGAACACGGGATGGGTCGGCGGTCCTTACGGCGTGGGCCAGCGGATGTCGATCGCACATACCCGCGCGATCGTGCACGCGGTCGTGCAGGGCAAGCTGCACGGCGTCCCCACGCACGCCGACCCGATTTTCGGGCTCCAGATTCCCGACTTCGTGCCGGACGTGCCGCGCGAGGTGCTCGACCCGCGCGACAGCTGGTCGGACCCTGCTCAGTACGACCGCCAGGCTTCCAAGCTGCGGGCGATGTTCGAGAAGAACATCCTGACCATCGGCAAGAGCGCCTCGACCGCCGGCTAGGCGGAGGTCCTGTTGCGATTCGCGATCGTCGGCAGCCGCCGCTTCTCCGAGACCTCGCGCGTACGCGAATACGTCGACTCCCTCCCAGCGCGTGCATCGATCGTCACCGGCTCTGCAAGCGGGGTTGACGCCGAGGCGACCCGCGCCGCCCGCGCCCGCGGGATCGCGGTCCAGGTCATGCCGGCTTCTTTCGAAGAGCTTTCTGACGCGGCCAAATCCGCCGCCCGCAACCAGCGCCTGATCGACGCTTGCGATGTGCTCGTCGCCTTCTGGGACGCCGCGTCGCCCGGCACGCGATCGACGATCGAGCGCGCCCTGGACGCGGGGAAGGAAGTCCACGTCTTCGTCGCCCGAGTAAATTGAGGTCGTGGCGGTGGCAATCGCGGTCCGAGTGCGGTTCTTCGCACGTCTCCGGGAGCTTGCCGGCTGTGAGGTCGAGGCCATCGAGGTGCCACCGGGCTCGCGCCTGAAGGACGTTTACGACGCACTCCTGGCCGGGCATGCCGCCCTCCCGCCGCGAGAGTCCGTGCGGGCGGCCGTCAACCAGGAGTTCGCCGATTGGGGCGTTCCGGTCGCCGACGGCGACGAGGTGGCCTTCATCCCCCCGGTAAGCGGAGGTCTGCGATGCGATACGACGTGACGACGGATGCGATCGACCCCCGCGAGCTCGAGGCCGCGGTGACGTACCCCGGTGCCGGCGCGATCTGCACCTTCAGCGGCATCGTCCGCGACAACTCTCGCGGCCAGTCGGTGACGCACCTCGACTACGAGGCCTACGCCGAGATGGCCGTCCCCCAGATGCGCAAGATCGGACAGGAGATCAAGGACCGCTGGCCGGAAGCCCGTGTCGCGATGGCCCACCGCACCGGCAGGCTCGCGATCGGCGAGGTGTCGGTCGTGGTGTCGGTGTCGTGCCCGCACAGGGCCGAGGCGTTCGAGGCGTGCCGGTGGGGGATCGACCGCCTGAAGGAGTCGGTGCCGATCTGGAAGAAGGAGCACGCAAGCGACGGCACCTTCTGGATCGAGGGTCACGAGGCGAAGGCAGCCCGGTAGTCGGACGCAGGGTTCGCGCCGTCAGTCGCGGACTCGGGCCACCGACAATCCGTCGCGGATCGGAATGACCACGCTCTCGAGACGCGGATGCTTCGAGACGAGCTCGTTGTACGCGACGACGTTGCGCGAGTTCTGACTGTCCGGATTGAGTACCTTGCCCTGCTGCAGGGCGTTGTCCGCCATGAGCAGCGAGCCCGGTTCGAGTCGTTCGAGACACAGCTCGAGCACCCGCCGCGTGATCTCCACCGAGCGGAACGAGTTGAGAAGGTCGATGAAGCACGCGTCGAACCTCGCGTCCAGCTTCTCCAGCCCGCTGGTTGCGTTCTCCTCCAGGAC
>DASQHW010000316.1:0-3270 GCA_035631895.1 Acidimicrobiia bacterium
CCGGGTCTACGACGTCCTGGCGTACCTCACTTCTTCGGAAGGCCATTTGGCTCTCCTCCCTGGTCAGCGCCCTGCCGTCTGTCATACCCGAGCCCGGCGACCACTACACGTGACCTACCGTTCGCGCTATGGGGCGCGACATCATGCGTCCCATGCGCTTTTCCTACGCCGAGACGTTCTGCGATCCCACGTTCCTGGCGCCGTTGGCGCGCGCTGCGGAGGACGCCGGTTACGACTCGTTCGTCGTCCCGGACAGCGTGATCTTCCCGGCCGAGTCGGACACGCCGTACCCGTACACCGACGACGGTGATCGCGCGTTCCTCGAAGACAAGCCCATCATCGAACCGTTCACGCTCGTGCCGTTCCTCGCCGCGCAGACGACGCGGCTGCGCTTCACGACATTCGTGCTGAAGCTCGCGATACGCCCGGCGGTCCTCGTTGCGAAGCAGGCCGCGAGCATCGCGGTCATGAGCGGCGGTCGGTTGCGACTCGGAGTGGGCATCAGCCCGTGGCCGGAGGATTTCGCCGCGATGCAGCTGCCGTGGGAACGGCGCGGGCTCCGCATGGACGAGACGGTCGACGTCGTGCGTGGGCTCGCCGCGGGTGGCTGGTTCGAATACCACGGTGAGATATTGCAGGTCGACCGGTGCAAGATCTGTCCGGTACCCGCGCAGCCCATCCCGATCCTCGTAGGCGGTCACGCCGACCCTGCGCTCCGGCGCGCCGCCCGGCAGGGCGACGGCTGGATCCATGCCGGAGGTGACAGCGAGGAGCTGGCGAGGATGCTCGCGCGTCTGCACCAACTCCGCGCCGAGTACGGCCGCGAGAGGGACTCGTTCGACATCCACGTGATCTCGCTCGACGCGTTCACGGTCGACGGCGCACATCGTCTCGAGGACATGGGGGTGACCGACGCGATCGTCGGCTTCCGGTGGCCGTACACGACGGGGCCCGACGCACAACCTTTGCAGGAGAAGCTCGACGCGCTCCACCGCTTCGCCGACCATGTGATCTCACACGTATGAGGACGACGGTTGGCTCGTGATTTCACAGCGGTGAGCCTCCGCCCGTAGCTTCGCGCGAATGAAGTTCGCGATGTTCTACGAGATCCCGGTCGCGAAGCCCTGGACACCGGGCCAGGAGCACCAGGCGTACAAGGACACGATCGAGCAGGTGAAACTCGGCGACCGCATGGGCTTCCACTCGTTCTGGACCGTGGAACACCACTTCCTCGACGAGTACTCGCACTGCTCGAACCCCGAGGTGCTCTACGGCCACATCGCCGCGGTCACCGAGAACCTCCGCATCGGATACGGCGTGCGGCTGTTGCCCAAGCCGTACAACCACCCGATCCGCACCGCCGAGAGCGTCGCCGTCCTCGATCTCATCAGTGACGGCCGCGTGGAGTTCGGCACCGGGCGGTCGTCGACGCGGGCGGAGATCGAGGGCTTCGGCATCGACCCCCGCGAGACGCGGGAGATGTGGAACGAAGCGCTCGAGCACATCGTCGGCATCTGGACCAACGACGAGTACGAGTTCGACGGGAAGTACTGGTCGATGCCACGCCGGCGTGTGCACCCGAAGCCATTGCAGCAGCCGCATCCGCCGATCTGGGGCGCGACGTCGAGCCTCGAAGGCCACTACGAGATCGGCAAGCGTGGGATCGGCCTGCTGTCGTTCACGGTCGGACTGCCTCCCGAGACGCTCGAGGAACGCATCGCGAACTACCGCAAGGGTCTCGCCGACTGTGAGGCCCCCGTCGGCAAGTTCACCAACAGCACCGCGGCCACGTTCACGATGGTCCACTGCGACGACACGAACGCGAAGGCGCGCGCAGGTGCGGAGGAGTCATTCGTCTGGTACCCGAAGACGGCGGGGAGCTCCATCGCTTCGCTGGCGGAGTGGATGGAGAGCCGGGGCCAGGACCTCGGCAACTACAAGTACGCGGGCGAGGCACGGCAGGGGGAGCAGAGCGGTTTCTTCGACCACCTGACGATGGACTACATCTACGACAGCGGTGCGGGGGTGGTCGGCGATCCCGACCGTTGCATCGAGATCTGCAAACGCTATGAAGCCGTAGGCTGCGAGCTGTTGTTCTGCCTGCTGAATCCGTACAAGATCCCCCACGAAAGCGTCATGCACTCGATCGAGCTGCTCGGCAAGCACGTGATCCCCGAGTTCGCGTGATGTTGCTCGACGGCGTCAACCACGTCGCGATCCTCACGGACGACACGGACCGCCTCGCGCGCTTCTACCAAGACGTGTTCGACGCGCCGACGTCGCGCCGGCAGGACATCGGACCCGGCACGCTCACGTTCATCGACATCGGGCCGCGTACGGAGCTCAACGTCTTCGAGCTCCACGACAAGCGCGACCTCCGGCGCGGTTCCATGTTCGGCCACGGGCCGGTTGACCACATCGGGCTCCAAGCGGCGGATCGCGAAGCCTTCGTCGAGATCCGCCGCCGGTTGATGGCGTGCGGCGCCAGTGACGGATTCGTCACCGACTTCGGCGGCTCGCACAGCATCTTCTTCCGCGACCCGGACGGGCTGGAGTGCGAGGTGCTGTTGTTCATCTCGCACGACGCCGAGCCGCATCCGCCGGGCACCCCGGCGACCGGCTACGAGTAGACATCCTTTCCGAAGCACCTCAGTCCCGGCGCTCCCGCGCCGGCGAGGTGCGGCAGGCCGAACGCGTCCTCGATGCTGCAGAGCAACGAGTAGTGGTTGTACGCAGTCGAGTTCGTCGTTCCCGCCGCGACGTGCGGGGAGAGCAACAGCGCGCCGATCCGGCCTCCGCCCGGACCCTTCTGGCCACAGCACGACGATGCGTCGTTGTCGGACTCGTCGAGGGTGATCACCAGCAGGCCGTCCGCCTTGTACGCGGATGACGCAAGGATCTTCGGCACCCACGTCGAGAGGAACCGGTCGGCGGACACCAGCCCACCGGGTTGGCCGTCGACGCACGGTGTGTCGTGGCCGTCATGGCACAGGTTCGGTGTGATGTAGGCAAGGTTCGGCGTGCGATCCGCCTGGGCCAGGTCCGCTTCCAATGCCGCGAGGTCGACGACCTGCGACTTGCACGTGTCCGTGTCGATGATCGAGTGGAAGTACACGAACGGGTTGTGCCGCGTCGCGTACATATCCCCGCGACGTGCGACGAGTGTGCGGTCGGGCTCGCCGATCTTCGGATGACGGCACGGCGTGCTCATGTCCTCCTGGTACGACTTCCACGATCGGCCGGCGCCCTCGAGCTGATCGGCGACAGTCT